>DNPO01000351.1 GCA_003501375.1 Candidatus Sumerlaeota bacterium
CCCCGGACAGAGGGGCAAACAAGTCTATCAAGGACGCAAGTGTTTCAAATGGTTCAATACCATTGTAATGACGCTTATCTGGCATTTCTCTCCCGGCGAAGAACCGCATTAGCGAGGTACAAAGGCGAAATATTGCCCAGAAAATCGTCATGGCAAATACGAACAAGCAAATATAAAAAGAAAGAGATGCGTTAAATTTCTCGACCCAAGGTTGCATTTTTTTCTCCAGTCTTTTTTGTCTAAAAATCAGGTTTTTCTACAAATTATCGGGAACAGATGTCAGCGTGTTAGAATTCTACATTAAGAATCGCCCGGATGATGCGGTACCCAACATAATCCATCAGGCTCACCAAGATCAATGCGGTAAAACCAATCGGGTGCATGATGAATCGTACGGTTGGGTTAAAATTTATCACCAAGAAAATCATTAGGTTAGCAAGTGGGGCGAGAGCGATGGCAATGGCCATAAAGCGCCCCTCGGCAGTTAGGGACTGGCACTTTTGTCGGATGCGGAAGCGGTCACGAATCAGGAGCGCGCTTCGCTCGAGCGAATCGGCAAAAGAGCCGCCGACGATTTGAACGATTTTCATCGTTGAAACAAAAATTCTCATGTCTTTGAAAGGCATTCGCTCTGCCATGCGTTCCAACGCGTCTTCCATTGATACCCCACTGTACTGAACCTCTTGGATCATTCGGCTAAACTCCTCGCAAAGCGGCGCTGGCGCATGTATCGCTACTGCTTCCAAAGATTCAGAAAAGGTTTTACCTGATCGCAACGCCATACTCATTACCTGCAACGCTTCAACCATCTGACGATTTAGTTTGTTCATGTGGCGTTCGAAAAAAAATGCCACAATGTGATCGGGTAAAATCATGGATATCCAAAAAACGATCAGAAACAATACGACACCCATAATTACTTTGATGGTATAAAATTCCGTGTTGCAAGTGCACTGCATATAGACAAAAAGGCCCACCAACCACGTTTGAAGAACCAACAAGATCACTTTAATTCGCAGAAGGTCCCCGGGTAAAAGTCCAACCACGCTTAGCCCACGGAGATGGGTTTCCGAATTGGTGCCCAGAACGCAGCCGTCTTTGAAGGTCACGTAGAGTTTGATGCCGACTTGTACGAGTTCGAAGATCATCAAAAAGATCGAACAAAACAGTAATACAACGCAGGTTTGGAACATGTATAACCCCGATCCTACAGAAAGATTCTTTTTGGAATAGGCTTGCCCTGCTGTTGGAGACGACTCAGGAATGTACAAATATGACCCGAAGGTGCGTGGTGGCCTGTGATTGTAATTTTTTTGCCACCGTCTGCCGATTCCAAACTGTCTTGATGGAATTGGAATACTGGTTGCGTTGTGATTCGTCCATCTTCCAACCCGGTTACTTCCACCACTTCCAAAACCCTTCGGTAGCCATCGGCTAAGCGTCCCACGTGCACAATGAGGTTTACCGCTGAGACGATTTGCTGTCGGATGGCCGCCAAGGGTAGTTCCACTCCGCTCATCAAGGTCATCGTTTCCAATCGGTTCAATGAATCGCGAGCGCTATTCGCATGGACGGTTGTCATTGAGCCATCATGGCCGGTGTTCATTGCCTGAAGCATGTCGAGTGCCTCACCATATCTGCACTCACCAACCACAATGCGATCAGGTCGCATACGCAACGCTTCGACCACCAAGTTGCGGATGGTGATTTGTCCCGCCCCCTCCGCATTGGCGGGGCGCGCTTGCAGTCGGATCACATGTCGTTGTTTCAAGGCGAGCTCCGCCGTGTCTTCGATGGTTACAATGCGTTGGCTCTCGGGAATGAAGAACGAAAGTGCGTTTAGCATGGTCGTTTTACCCGACCCGGTGCCTCCCGAAACAATGATGTTTTGCCGTTCCTGACAAGCCAGTCTTAAGAAACCAGCAATTCCCGAGGTCATTGCTCCGCCTGTGACCAGCTGCCCTATTTTAAGATTGTGGTGAAATTTTCGGATGGTAATGGTGGTTCCGCTCAAAGAAATGGGCGGGATTACGGCGTGCAATCGACTGCCATCGGGCAGGATTGCATTGACGGTGGGGCTGGACTGATCGATACGGCGCGCACTATGTTTCAGCATGCGCATGAGAATTTGTCGGACGTGCTCGTCGTTCTGGAAAGCTCGATTGCACAATCGCATTTCAGAACACATTCGTTTTTCACGCTTTACCATTACTTCATAGTAAATTTGTCCCGGACGATTCACCATGACTTCTGAAATATCCGGATTGTCCAGCAGTTCTTGAATTGGGCCATATTCAAGAATATCCTCGGTGGCATCATGCTCCAATTGGGCCACATCGCATTCCTGCACACGGCCCTTGCGCATTAGTTCATGTATGACGTATCCGATTTGTTGGCGTACCGCCTGGCGCGCTTGCTGATCGTCTTCCGCTTGCTTTACAACATCCGCGAGACGTTTCAACAATGCTTCTTGGATTTCTCCAATCAGGGGGTTGGGTAAAATAACGCTTTCATCAGAGATTTCCTTGCGTTTAGAAGATATCGGAGGCGGAGTCGTTATCTCCTCTGGCGCGGCATCTGTTTCGATCCAGCACAGCGCTCGTCCCAAGATAATTTTATCTCCCACGGCAAGTGGGTAGTCGCGTGCTGATTCTAATTTTAATCCGTTCAGATAAGTCCCTTGTTGCCCGCCCAGGTCGCGAATTACCACTTGCTTTAGCGTTGCGTTGAAGCGAATTTCCGCATGACGTCCCGATATTTCAGGGAAATTCAGCCGGATATCGGATGTCTCATGACGTCCGATGAGTACACACCCGTCTTTCAGTGTCTGGGGTACCCCCTCTAGTGGCACGCCATTGACATTTCCTGAGAAACGGAATGAGGCTCCGAGCGAATTATTCATGCTTGCCCTTCCGCTCCAAAGTTTTTTTGTTGGTATTCAACGCGTCTTTGGTCTGATTTTCTATGGCATTCCCATCTAACGCGTTGGCACGGCCAGTGGATATTTGGGGCGCGTGGATGGTCATGACGGAAACATAGGCCTTATCATCCGTGCGCCGTTGCGAGTTTTTGAAAAAGAGTTTAATGACTGGAATGCGACCAAGAAAAGGAGTTCTGTTCTCGCCGTGCTCGCTTTGTTGAGCGCGCGATCCCCCCAATAGAATGGATTCGCCTTCGGCGCAACGGAAGGTGGTGGTGACGGATGATTTATCCCGTCCCTCGCCGGTGGCGTCGTTGTTGTAAAAGGATGATATTTCAGAAGCGACAGCAACCTCGAAAACATTCCCTTCCAATATTTTGGGGGTGATTTTTAAGATCTGTCCCGCTTCCAATTCTTTGACATCCGCTGTGTTTTGAGTGGTGATTTTAAAAATTCTGGTTGATACGTTCCGAATTTCGCCCGTCTCGCCCTCGCGCACCTGAACGGTTTGTGCACTGCCTTGCGATGCGATGCTTGTACCCCATTTTGCCTTGATGAAGGTAGACCCGCTTCCTCCAAAACTGCCGCTCGGAGAAGTGCCACCGCTCTTGGAGTTGGCACCTGTGGCAAATGTCCATGCTCCGCTAACCCCCAACTGCGTTATTTGTTCAAAAAGGTCGTTTTGCCCCACTTCGCGGGCCTTGTTCATATTGATGGCATAGTTTTCCACCGTGACTGCAATCTGGGGATGGCTTACCCTGACTTGGACGACGATTTTATCACCCAAGAAGTATTGCTTGGCTATATGAAGCATTTTTTGGTTTTGTTCGTCCGATGCCAATGTGCCGTACAAGACGAGGCGTCTGTATCCTTCGGGGCTTTTTTCGGCGCGAGGTTCGACGGCCAATTCGTCCCGCTTGAATGCTTCGGTCATCTTTTCGAGGTCCTCTTTCAAGTAGATTCGCTCGGTCATGTCCAAAATATCTTTCCCGTAACGCTCGAGTTGACGATCAATGCGTTGCCCGTCGTAACGGTCTATGATATCTCCTTGAAGTTCTACGATTTCCCCCGCTTGGCGAATTTTGATCCCTATAATTCCCCCTAATGCTGTTTTGATATTATCAAGGAGGGATCGGATATCTTGTTCTCCGATTGTGATGATCATTTTAAACAGTCCGGCATATTCTTCTTTTTGATAAACCAGTTCCGTTTCTCCCTGTCCCCGTCCAATGATCAGGAGTGAGTGTGATTCCGGCCCAGGTTGGCAATCAACCACTCCCGGGGTGGAGAGTTCGTACTTTGTAACACCCGCCAGAACCAATGTTTGTCCTTTGCGCATCTTCTCCTGTTTGGTCTGGATGAAATTGAGACCAACGGTATTGTTGTTAGGGACATCTTTCAATGA
>DNPO01000116.1:0-4712 GCA_003501375.1 Candidatus Sumerlaeota bacterium
ATGGGAACCGACGGTGACACCCCAATCATTGAATCAGTCGAGACTTGCCACACGGGTGGGCACTACCAGTGGGAAGCATTCTACCGCGCCGCCAACGGTGAAAAGTTAGAGGGGGAAGTCACCCCCGAAGAGATTGTGGAATCGGTTAAAATTATCCGGGCAATGGCCAAAGCCGAACGCTCCGGTTGCGTGGAACCGTTGGAAGAAATCGAAACACCATCCTCCGTTGAGAGCGCTCTCGTTTAAAAGATAGACCAGTTAAACATAGCGCCAAGTTTCCCCCCCGTTTCCTCAGCGAGGAAACGGGGGATTTTTATGTCCAAGTAAATTTAAGTCCGCTTAGTACCCGTAAGGGAATTCCGAGAATCGCCATCTTGCCGCACCATGTTACCGAACGGCAATGGGGCTATGCCCCTGTACCCTGCCGATACTTTTTTTAGGCAACATGAAAGGAATTGCACCATGCGGAATAAGAAAATGATGGGCTTGGCCTATTCTATTTTGGCACTGGGCATGATGGCACAACCTATTTTGGCAGCAGAGATAAACGTGGGAAGCAACAGTTCCGCGTCCCTGAATTTGTACAACACGGCAGCCTCTGCATCGAATAGCGGCAGTCAGCAATTGGGCGCGGTCAACTTCTTTGGTAACGACGCGGCATCCACGCAAACCCTGTATTCGTCCATCCAAGGTTGTCAGGACGCAACCAGTGGGTCACTGAAATTGATCACGGTACAAAACGGCACCCCGCAAACAACGGTTCAGGTGGCGCCCGGTCAATTGAACGTCGCGGGCAACGTGCAGGCAACGGGAACGGTTAGCGGAAATGGTTCCGGTCTGACTAACCTGAACGCCTCGAATATGAGTTCGGGAACGGTGCCGCTGGATCGCATCCCGAATAGTTTGCAGGGAAAGACCGCTACGCATGCGCTGAGTGCGGACACCGCAACTAGTTGTTCTTTGGCGCTGACGACCGTAACTTTTCCGAATGCTGTAACCGCCTTGAGCGCCCTGACGGATGTGTCTTTGTCCAGCCTGACCACTAACCAGTCACTTTCCTGGAATGGCGCGCGCTGGACAAACCAAACGATTGTTGGACAGAAGGGGGATACGGGCGCAACTGGTCCGCAGGGGCCGAAAGGCGACACTGGTGCAACGGGGGCGCAAGGAGTAAAGGGTGACACGGGGGCTACCGGAGCGACGGGCGCAACTGGTCCGCAGGGGCCTCAGGGTGTAGCGGGGGCGACGGGGGCACAAGGGGAAAAGGGCGCTACTGGCGCACAAGGTGTAAAGGGTGACACGGGTGCTGCAGGAGCGACGGGCGCAACTGGCCCGCAGGGGCTTCAAGGTGCGGCGGGCGCTGATCTGACTCCGCTGCCCTCGTTCGCGGGAAATGCGGGGAAGGTTTTGAGCGTGGCGTCGGATGAAACTACAGCGACCTGGAAAACGGCCAGCGCATCCAATACAGCGGTTTACAGTACCAGTGGGACTTTGGCGGCTGGTGCATCTGTTACGCTTGCGCATGCGGCAGACCCCGATTTGACGCGAGAGGCGAAATTCTTTAAAGTAACCAATCCCTACGGGTGCCTGTACCGCCTCGACCAAACGGCCACATACGGATATTATTATGACAAAACAGGACAAACAACAAACGCGCCTGGGAATTATGAAATGCCAGCAGGTTCCGACCCATTTGGCAAAAGCGGGCATATTCCTTATTATTCAGAGAGTACTGGCTACTACTACACAATAAACAGCAATAGTTTGTCTATGGGTTCTGGGGATTTCACCATGGACTTTTGGTTTAAATTGTATGCTACACCCTCTGGAAACAGAGGGGTATTCCGCATGGCGCCTTACGGCACAGCACGAAGCAGCAGCACCCCATACCTTTATGTAACATCCGCGCGCAAATTAGTAGTGTATGGGGCCTCCGCTGCAATGATCACAGGCACCACTGCGCTTTCAACCTCGCAGTGGTACCATATAGCCCTCGTCCGTCATTCAGGCGTTTTGTCCCTGTACATTAACGGGACACCAGAATCTGCGACGTACTCCACGACTGCCACAATGGCTGCCGCGGGTGCTTGTTTCGGCGCTGATTTATCTGCTACTACAAGTGCTTGTATGTCTTGGTGCGAGTTCCGCGCTATTGCTGGTACCGCTGCATGGACGTCGTCTTTTACTCCACCAACTGCGGAGTACACTACACCCTCTAACATTTATGCGCCCATTTCTGAGGATTCGGTGGCTGTTGAATATAAGGATGGCACTCTAACCAACTCCGCAAATACAACGAATACCACATTCACCAACAACACCAGCGCATCTATTCCTTATTACGCACAAGTTAAAGTTTCCAATTAATTTTTCTTGAAGAGGTAATGGCAAAAAAAATGCCATTACCTCTTTGTTTTCAAAATCCACCATTCACACACACACTTTTGGAGGTCGCAACCATGCTCAAACGTGGATCGCCTTACACCTTACTTTTTATCTTTTTCCTGATGATTGCCCTCGGCGCAATCCCGCGCGTGGAAGCGGCAAGTTCCACAGAATCTCTTGCTTTTTCAGCAAGTGACGGAAACGCCGCCGCCTGCCTGCACGCAAATGGAAATTTGTTTTTGCGCGGAGCCTTACATTCCGGAATGAGTGGCATAAGTGCAACCTCCAATAATGACAACTGGGTGGTTTTCAACAATGCCAGCCAAGCGGTTGCTCTGCTTGAAAAAAGCCATAATGGCGCATCCCCCTTCGGCGATCTGACAATTGCCGGCTCGGTGTATGCCCAACAGGCTACCAGCGCCATTCCAACAGACGCGCCCTGGTTAGCGCGCGATGCGCAGGGCAATGCGCTGGCAGCCATTGATGCCGCCGGCAATCTTTACCTGCGCGGGGTCCTCGTGGAAAATGTTTCCGATCCGCGGGAACGCGCAGAAGGAGGCGTGCTGAATTTTCTAAACACGCAAGTTGTTTACGAGCGCAACATACCCTCCGCCATCATTGCGGTTAAACGCACAGGCAGCACGGAAAAATCGGTGTCGATCGATTACGCCACCAGCAATGGTACGGCTGCCGCAGGAGACTGGCACAATTACCCGAATACGGATGGTAATTATATTTCCACTAACGGAACGCTGACTTTTGCAGCGGGAGATTCCGTCCAAACATTCCAGGTTCTTCTGGTCAATAACGCCGTGGGCGAAACAACCAAAACGGTAAACCTGGCACTTTCCTCTCCCAGTAACAGCGCGGCTTTGGGCACACGGCACCACAGCGTTCTTGCCATTGTGGATGCACCCACCACGGGAAGCGTTCCAGCCAATCCGACCTCTGTGGCTACGGCTTTAACTTCCAGCACCACCTTTTCTTCCGCAACAGAATTCCTGTACACCGGGACGGATGCTGTCCAAACTGGGGTAACATCTGGTTCCCTTGAGTCCGAACGTGCCTGCGTTTTGCGGGGACGCGTTTTATGCGAAAATGATGATGCAACCACCCAGGCTTTGGCTGGTGTCAAAATTCAAATTCTGAACCATCCCGAATGGGGCAGCACGCTCTCACGCACGGATGGCGCTTATGACATGGTTGTTTCCGGTGGCGGGGTGCTCAATATTACCTGCGAAAAAACTGGGTATCTGAATATGCAACGCCAGGTAGTTCTTCCTTGGAACAACTACATTATTGCTCCAGATATTTGCATGACTCCCATTGACCGGGTGGAAACGTTCATTGACCTGAACACAACATCTTCTGTTCAGATTGCCCAGAACTGTACCGCGGATAGTAACGGCGAACGCTACGCATCCTTGCTGTTTTTTCCCGGCACCACGGCAACAATGGTTTTTGCTGACGCGACCACACAAACGATTAAAAGTTTTCATGCGCGCATCACCGAATATACGGTGGGCGACAACGGTACAAAGAAAATGCCTGCTGGACTTCCGCCTGCAAGCGCATACACCTATTGTGCGGAATATAGCCTGGACGAGGCAACCGCACAAGGTGCGCTCAATATCCACTTTACCAATTCCGATGCCAACCAGGCGCCTATTGTTGCGCTGGTTGATAACTTTCTGGGTTTCCCCGTTGGGTCTCCTGTTCCGTCGGGCTATTACGATAAACTCAAGGCCACGTGGATACCGGAAAAAGATGGGCGCGTGATCCAATGCCTAGGCATGGATGAAGAGGGTCGTGCCGTTTTGGCGGTGGATGCGCAGGACACCACCTCGACGGCGGAGCGTCTCGCCGAACTCGGAATTTACGATGCCGAACGCATCCAACTAGCCCCCCTCTATGCAGCGGGCGAAGTGTTCTGGCGGACCCCCGTTTCCCACTTCTCCATCTGGGACCTGAACTGGCCGGAAATATGGGCAAAAATAGTTAAACCGTCATCGCCGGTTTGTTTGTGCTCGTGCCCTTGTCCAGAAGGCCCTGATACGCATGGGGTGATCGCCTATGGGAATCAGTCCTTCTCGGAAAAAGTCCAAGTTCCCGGCACGCCCTATACGCTGAAATACACTAGTCGATACGCACCGGCATATGACCCCATGGTACGCATCCCGCTCATCAATGCGGATCAGGATGTTAGCGATATGAAGCGCGTCGAACTCACCCTCGAATTTGCGGGGAGAACGCTGAAAAAGACCTTCGCCCCATCGCCGGGGCTATTTTACGACTTCAAGTTTGACGGATTGGATGCCTTTGGACGC
>DNPO01000116.1:4974-6130 GCA_003501375.1 Candidatus Sumerlaeota bacterium
GACGCACTCTGGCAGCGCCCGCCTCTCTGTCTGCCACCATTGATTATGTGTATCCGGGCGGCTATACCCTTCCCGCAGAAAGCACATCCGATGGTATCCATTTCATGACAGCAGGCGATGGTCTGACCTTCACCTCCGATCGTAATGAAAAGAAAAGTACGCACGCATACCAGATCAAAATTTCGGCTAATGCGCAGGAATGGTTCACAAAATCCCAGGCGATTGCCGGGTGGAATCTGGATGTTCACCACGCCTTTGATATTCAGAACAGTCAGATTTTAATGGGCAACGGATATATTCAAAAAGTCTCACCGGATCAAACCGCTGTAACACCTGCCATTTTCTCACCCGTAACTGGTGCGGGAATCGAATCGCTGGTGTGCGCGGAAGACGGCGGGTTCTATTTCTTTGAACAACTGCCGTCCGACGACAACGACAGCATGCGCAGAGTGTATCTGAGTAAAACGGGCCAGAAAACAATCCTGCTCACGCGCCAGGACATCATCGACCAATTGGGCGACAAAGATTGGCGCACGATGAATCGCCGTGCCTCCAGTACCACTACCGAAGGCCCCGGCTTGACCGTCGATAAAAACGGAACCATTTATTTCAGCATCTGGGGAACGACGCAATACATCCTCAGCGTTGACACAAACAAAAAAGTTAAAATCGTCGCTGGCGGCGGGACAAAATCCCCCTATGACTACCCGCTGAGCACGTCACCCACGGACATCTACTGCCCGGATGATTTGGATATGCTGGGTGTCAGCCCCGATGGCAACTTCTATTACACGTCTTCCTCTTCTTCCGGCGTGGCGCATCACATCACGCCCGACGGAACGCTGCACCATGTTTTCAAACAGGACAGAAGCGCAACGCCGATCGAAAACGATGCGACGCGCACCTTTGCCTTCTGCCATGAAAAAAGCGCGGTGGGAGCGGATGGCGCAATCTACTATCTCGATTCCCATTATGGCACCGTCTGCCGCGTGAGCGCCGAAGGCTCGGCCCGCATTCTCAGTTATGCCCTCAGCACCATTCCCCTCTATGACCTGGCTGGGAAACGGGTAAAAGATTCCTCGCATAACAACCTCTATATCAACTCCGTATCTGGTTTCACGCTGGACGAGCAATGCAACGTATACCTCAACGGACG
>DNPO01000360.1 GCA_003501375.1 Candidatus Sumerlaeota bacterium
ACAAGGTATATGCGCATTCGCTGGAGAGTCATCCCCCGGGGGAGTGGCAACTGTTGCGAAAACTGCGGATAAAATGGGAAAGAGACGTTTTGAGCGGCGAACAAAGTTTTGATTCATCCAACTGGGCATTTGTTGCCGCGTGGTTGCATGATCTGGGGAAAGCGCACCCGGGGTTTCAGGCGTATTTAGCGCGTGAAAATGGATTGGATGCGTCAGAGTACGACGGCGCAGCCGGGAGCGGGCGAGTCAACCACTCTTCCGGCGGAGCCATTCTGGCGTGGGAAAAACAAAAGAACATGATTTGGAAGACCTTGGCCTATCTGGTGGCGGGGCACCATGCCGGGTTGCCGGATTGGTGCGGAAGTCAGGCGGCGCTGACTTCGCGGCTCGAAACGGATAAGGCGGTGGCACAGGGTATCCCTGCAAGCGCTATGGGCGATGTCTTTCAAAACATGGCGCTGGACAAACTGCGCCCGCCAGCCGTTGCCAGAAATGCTGTTGCCTACCACTTTTGGGCACGGATGCTTTTTTCGTGTCTGGTCGATGCGGACTTTCTGGATACGGAAGCGTTTATGGACAACGCCCGATCCGCCAAGCGTCCGGCGTTTCCTCCATTGCAGGAATTGAAAACTCAGTTGGATTCGCACTTGGCACAAATGGGAAATAAGAATCCCGCTTTGCCCATCAATCGCACACGCGCGCAAATTCTGGCGAACTGCCGCAAAGCGGCTTTGGGCGCACCCGGTCTGTTTTCGCTCACGGTTTCCATGGGCGGCGGCAAAGCGCTTTCGGGAACGGCGTTTGCGCTGGACCACGCCGTACATCACGGAAAGTCGCCCAGGCTGTCGGATTCTTGACCCTTCGCCTTTCCCTCTTGCCTGCGTTTCCCTGGCGTCCCCCTCTACTCACGCCGGACAAGGGAGGGGGGATGGAGGGCGCTTGACATACCATCCCCCGGGGGACTCCCTACAGGACCCCGACGGAGTACGGTTTATGTCAAGCGCACGCCACACTTGGCACGCGTTTGTTTTTTGACAGAAAGAGAAGCGCAGAAGTTTTTCCCGGGAACGCCAATCGCCTGATTGGCAACGAAAAGAGATCACAGTGCTGAGCCGAGGTGCGCTTCCATTTTAAAATGTAGGACAGCCGCCCCGGCTATCGGTTGACATGCAGACAGCCGGGACGGCTGTCCTACATTTTGAAGGGAAAAGCGCCCCCCACGCTGGAACCAGCGCCAGCCCGCGTTTCTCATGAAGACAAGCGCCATCCTAAAAAACCCCCGTTTTCCATCCACCGCATTGGGTAAATTTCCCGGAAACGGATTGACTAATTTAGTTTCCTGATATAACTTCACTTTTGTTTTCATTGCTTGGTTGTCCTACTACCGCTTTTTTCTATCCTGTAGAAAGGTGGTTTTCCCATGTTTCCCGACAAGGTATATGCGCATTCGCTGGAAGGCCGCCCACCGGAAGAGTGGCAGGCACTCTGAAGATATTTAGGCGAAAGAGGAAGCAGTGCAAATTGTCAGATACAAAGCAAGGTGGGGCTGCAAGCAACCCCACCCCTTTTAAACGAGCACATCAATATGTTTCAAACTACGTTTCAATCCACATCGCAAGTGCGAAGGTGTTTATTTGAAAGGATTGGGCACTATTGGGTCAAGATTAAAAGAATAAGATATTCCAAATAGTCAAGTTCATCATCATATTTTCAAAGGATCGTATAACATTAAAATTTTTCATACTACGAATAAAAAACTTGCAATTCATGCGAAAGCGCTATAATCTGCGTTCGTGTTTTGGCAAGGGGAGGCGATTAGAATTTGTTTTTTTATTTTGGGTTGTACCACATAGCAGTGCTGCAGAACGTACAAAAGGAGGCAATGCAAATTGAAACTGTATCCTGTTGAAATGGAGGTGGCTGGGCCAATTGCCATGTTTGCGCGTCCCGACACCGGGTGCGCTCCCACCAGCTATCCGGCACCAACCTTATCTGCGGTAAAAGGTATGTTTGAGTCGATTGCTCTTTTGGCGGATGGGGCTGCGTGGATTTGTCCAACCAAAGTCGAGATTTGCCGTCGTGTTGGGGAGCCGGGGGGTTGCGTGAACTTCCAGTATTATACGACCAACTATGGCGGACCGTGTCGGAAACCGGATTTGTTTAACAAAGGAACGACATCTGGTGGAAGCAGTATGCAATTGTATGGGACGGTTCTGAGCGATGTGTGCTACCGCCTGCATGGATTGGTGGTCGGCAACCAGTGGCGTGAAACCAATAATCCCAAGCATCATTTGCAGGATTTGTTTATTCGAAGGCTAAAACGCGGGCAATGCTTTCGGACGCCATGTCTCGGATGGAGTGAGTTTGTTTGTACCTACTGGGGCGCTTTTCGGCACGGCATAACGGAGGTGGATAGTACGCTCAACTTGGAAATTCCCTCCATGCTTTGGAGTGTTTGGGACAAACCCACTGCGGGGGCGTATCAACCGGAGTTCCGGCAAAACGTGCGGGTGAATGCGGGCGTGTTGGACTTCCAAGGGTATGATGCGCCGCGCGAATGGGCAATTGTTGATGTGGAGAAGGAGGGCGGCGCTGATGCTGAATGAACTTCTGTTGGTTGAGCGTGGTATGCGGGATGCTGGAATCGGCATGACGCAGCGGCACCCAGACGTGAGTGATGCGGGCGGCAAGGCCACACTGGTAGTGCAATTGGACGCAAAAGGAGGTATTGCCAAAGTTTACCCCCTGCCACCGGGCGTAACGCCTTGGACAATGCGCAATGGTAAGCATAACAGTTTCCCTTTTGTGCAGGTGGGCATCCCGCTCTGGAAATTGGACGAAAAGGAGCGTGATGACTTTGCCAAGATTCAAAGGACGGATACAACTGTGCGATGTACCGCGCTGACTCAGATGGCCGCTGTCGCACAATTTGACAACGCGGCCTTTGAAAAGTGGCCGGCTGCTGGATTGTTGAAAAGTTTGAAGGAACGATCGGGTGCGCTCAAGTCGATTCCAAACAACCCAGATGTTTATATAGCGTCAACCGCCATCAAGCATTTTTTATGCGCTGCGGAATCGGCTGATGGCGGAAAAGAATTATTGGGCCAGGTAGTGCAGGAGATCGTGGGGCATTTGAAACAAACAGCGCAGTCCGATTGGGTTGATATTGCCGCATCTTTGTTGGTGGGTAAAAAGAACAAGAACGAGTGGAAATCCGATGGCGCGTTGTTGTTCGAGGCTTCTGGATTTTCGGTATGTATTGCGGACTCCCGGCTTGTCGGCCCTCTGAGCGCGGCGCTTCAGGCTGCATCAGGTGGGGAAGAAACGAAAGAGGCGGAAACAGCCCGTGCTACATGCGCTTTGACTGGCGTTGTTTGTGAATTGCATGCGGGAAATTATCCGCAACCCACCCTGCCCGCCGGGTTGGGGCAGGCGTATCTTTCTGCGGTCAAAAATACGGCAACGCCCGCAAGCGGGCGTTATGGCCAGTTTGCCGCAGATGCCATGCCCGTGGGGGGCGATGTCATAGTGCGGCTGGATGCGGCGCTCCGGGAGTTGACTGTCCCTGAGCGCAAGAACAAAACCTGGCGTTCCATTCCGGGCGAAGCGCCGAAGAAGAACGATTTGTTGCTGGCTTTCGTTCGCGGATGCCTGGATGCGCCCGTGGCCAGCGTACTAATGGATCAGGATGCGGATGTCCCGGACTACTCCGAAGAAGATGGGAATGCCGCCACAGAAATCGCAAGTTCCATTGCCGCGTTTGAAAAACGTACCGAACGCATGGTGGAAGCCGTACGCGGTCAATTTGAGGGCGACTTCACCAAGACACCTGTTGATCTGATGGTGCTGCGCAAACTGGACCCGGGCAACCGAAAAGTCGTCTACGCCAATTCGCTTAGCCTGCATGATTTGAAAACAGCGGCGGAAGCATGGGCGGAGGGCGAGCGAAACGTCCCGGAGTGGTTTACTCTGCCGATCTATTTCAAAGGAGAAAAGAAGTCGAAGCAGATGCCGCCACCGCATGTTTCTCCCTTGGGTTTAATTGGGTTTTACAAAAGGACATATATCCGCGATGGAGGGGAATTTGCCAATGTTGCCAGTGTTCCGGCCTCCGAGGTGTTGCGTTTGTTTTTGGATGTTGGAAGTGGCTCGTCGCTTCGAGTTGGAAGGT
>DNPO01000372.1:0-2350 GCA_003501375.1 Candidatus Sumerlaeota bacterium
AGACCCCAAACGAGTGGCTCGCCGGAAATATTCTTCCCAAGCACAAAAGCCAGCGGCGACGGCTGCCGCAGAAAGTCAGGTGCGGAAAGCAGTTCTTTGAAGAACACGGGGGTTACGGAACGGTTAGGAACCTCCACGCCAATCGCCGCCTTGCCGGGGATGGGTGCCTGGATACGCACGCTCTTTGCCTTCAGGATCAGCGCCATGTCATTTTCCAAACTAAGGATACGGCTCACCTTGACGCCCGGCGCAGGTTGCAACTCGTACTGCGTGACGACCGGGCCTTGCCGCACATCCACCACGCGGGCGGAAATATTAAAGTCGGCCAATGCCTTTTCCAACTCGCCGCTGATCTGCAAAACCTCTTCACGATCCATCCCTTGCTTTGCAGGCGGCGCATCGGTAAACAGACTGAGCGGCGGCTGTGTGAAATCACTCGCATCAAACTCTTGATTGAGTGGCTGCATCGGCAACGGTTCCGGTTTCGCGACGCGCTTCTTGCCCAGCGCGTCGTCCTCCTTCGTTGCCTTTTCCCGCTCGGCTAATTTGGCCAGCAAACTGTTCCGGTCGGGCTGCTCTTCCTCGGCGCCTTTTTCGGTCGCGGTTAGAAGATCGAGTTCTTCCACCTGATTTTGTTGTTTCGCTTTGGTGGGAGATTTTTTTGCCTGCGCCAATTCCTCCGCAGCCTCCAGCACCTCTTCGCTCACGCCCTCGGTGAAAATTGGCAGACGTCGCGCTGCATCGCGCCCCATGCGCAAAGCGGCAACAGGTTTTTTTCGCCACCCCCAGAACATGCCCATGAAGGAATGTATCCACCGAAGCAGCGTGCGCACAATCGGGATGAATAGGAATTCCGTCGAGAGCATTGCGCCGACGATCAATCCGGATATGAAAACGACCATACAGCCCGCGGGGCCAAGACGCCCCCCCATCCCTAGCCCATATCCATCACCGCTTTGGGAAAGCAAAAAGGTGCCCAACGCACCCGCTTCCAGAAAGGTTTTTTTGTCATCATTCAAATAATCCGGCAGCGCAAACAGGCCGCAGAGGCAAACCAAAAACAGGAAGGCAGCGAACAATTTACGAATCGGATGAAAAGGGAGCGAGCCGCGGAAAGCGTGAAAAGTCGCGAGCAACAACAGCGTAGGCAGAACATAAGCACAGGGACGTCCCACGGCGAGTCGCATACCAAAGGCAATGTGTCTTCCAAGAACGCCCATCCAGCCGCGGTTCAAGTCCTCGCTGATCAAAGCCAGTAACAGTAGCAGCGCGATTACCAAAAAGACAAATCCACCCAGTTCTCTCCACTTGTCAAGCGTCAGGCCCCAGAACTCAAGAACCGGACCGCGCGGAGGAATGGCTTTAGGCAAACGGGAAGGGGAGGAGGAAGAGGGCATCTGCGGGAAAACCTGTCGCCAAAGTGAAAGGGTACGGGGAGCGTCTTGTTAGATGCACTCCCATCCATCCTGTAGTTTAGCGACTCGCCCTCTGGCTTTCCAAGGAAAAAACGGATCGCCCCAAAAATAACCACGAAAAATCCACCGCAACAAAGACGCAACAAATAAAACCTTGCCACAACGCAGATACAACGGAAAATTCAAAGAACCGCAAGATCGGTCCTCGGATAAAAAGACACACAGACCACAAATTCACGCCTACCCCCCAAAAAAGATACGATTATGTGTGGACGCATGCTGTTGCATACCGACATGTAGGAAGAACCTTGGTTACAAATATGAAACGATGTATTGCAATTCCTCTCATATCAGTGATATACAACAAACATCCAATAGTGGCATATCTGTTGCTCCTATGTTGCTCAGTTGAAGAGGAGGGGCGGCTCGCTCATCAGTCTTCCAAAAACGATAGTCGGAAGGGGGGACTCCTTCCGGCGGTCTTTCAACCGGAAAGGAAAGAACATTATGAAAAGCGGAATGGTAGGACACAATGCAGTGTGGTGGGTGATGTTGGTTTTGGTAGTCTTTGGTCTCCTGACAGTAAATGGTTTTGCACAAGCCCCGGCTACGGCCCCGGCTGTTGCGGCAGCAGCCGCAACCCCTGCGCCAGCGGCTGCTCCTGCAGCACCAACGATTGATAAGGGGGACACCGCCTGGATTCTTATCAGTTCCGCATTGGTCCTTTTTATGACCCCCGGTCTGGCTTTCTTCTACGGCGGTCTGGTGCGTAAGAAAAACATCCTCTCCCTTCTGATGCAGTGCTTTATGATTATGTGCATGATGAGCATTCAGTGGGCAGTATTCGGTTACAGCCTTGCTTTTGGCCCGGACAAGGGCGGATTGATTGGCGGGTTGGACTGGTTCGGACTCAACGGCGTAGGGATGGAACCGGC
>DNPO01000372.1:2731-4998 GCA_003501375.1 Candidatus Sumerlaeota bacterium
AGTTCCTTGTGTGTGTTCCTCTTCATCTGGTCTACCGTTGTGTATGATCCGATTGCGCACTGGGTGTGGGGCAAGGGCGGTTTCATTGGTACGCTGGGTGGCTGGGGTGCGCTGGACTTTGCTGGTGGTACCGTCGTTCACATTAGCGCTGGTGCAGCTGCTTTGGCGGCTCTGTTCTGCACGGGCAAGCGTCTCGGCTTCCCCAAGAAAATTTCTCCCCCGCACAACCTTCCGTTTGCCGTTTTGGGTGCTGGCATTCTGTGGTTCGGTTGGTTCGGGTTTAACGCCGGTAGCGCCGGTTCCGCCAATGGCGTGGCTGCAAGCGCGTTCGTAATGACTCAGGTGGCTACGGCTGCGGCAGGTTTCTGCTGGGCAATTTTGGACTGGGTCTTCAATGGCAAACCGACCATGCTGGGTATGATCACCGGTGCCGTAGGTGGTTTGGTCGCGATCACTCCCGCAGCGGGTTTTGTTACCCTACCTGGCGCGTTGGCCATCGGTTTCACGGTTTCCATGGTGTGCTACTTCGCCGTAGCGTATGTCAAGCCGCTGCTGGGTTACGATGACTCTTTGGACGTGATTGGTGTCCACCTTCTTGGCGGTATCTGGGGCGCCTTGATGACTGGTATTTTCGCCACCCCTGAAATGGTAAAGGCTGCCGGCGCCGGTGACAAGGGCGGTTTGCTCTACGGCAACCCGATGCAGTTTGTGATTCAGATCAAGGCCGTTCTCGTTAGCCTCGTGTGGTCGTTCGTTATCTCCTTCGTGCTGTACAAGGTAATCGATCTGGTAATGGGCTTGCGGGTTTCTGAGCAGGCTGAGCGTATCGGTCTGGACCTCAGCGAGCACAGCGAATCTGCCTACACCCTGGTGGACTGAATGGATTAAGAGTTGAGATTCGTATGATTCGGAAAGATTCTTGCAGTGCATCCCGAAGGGATGAGATATACGATAGCCGGGGGTAAGCGAAGCGCAACCCCCGGTAAAATTCAAAGAACAAGGGCACCCTGAAGGGTGCGATAGGAAAATGGATCAAACGCTGGGATTATAGGTTTTCCCCCTTTGTCGCACCCTTTCAGGGTGCCCGGATTTCTACGTTTTTCCGGGGGTTGCGCTTCGCTTACCCCCGGCTATCGTATATCGCATCCCTTCGGGATGCACTGCCGCGCAGTCTTTGGTACAATAACTTTTTAACATCGACTTGGAATAATATAAGAAAGGATTTTACTCTCATGAAATACATTATCGCCATCATCCAACCCGACCGCATGCAAGACGTCATGGATGCTCTGGAAGGCAAGGAAATTCATCTGGTCACCGTGACCAACGTGATGGGGCGTGGACGCCAGAAGGGTGTTTCAGAAATCTATCGCGGACACCACGAAGCGGGAAGTTTGCTGAAAAAATTGAAACTGGAAATCGCGGTAAACGACGAATTCCTGAAAACTGCGCTGGATGCCATTGTCAGCAGCGCGCGTACGGGCAACATTGGCGATGGCAAAATCTTCGTCTTCGACATGGAACATTGCTTGCGCATCCGCACCGGTGAAACGGGCCAGGAAGCCATTGGGTAAAGAATCAAGTTGTTGGGTAATTGCAAAAAATATAAAGGCGGGTTTCCTCAAAAGAGGAAACCCGCTCTTATATTTTTTGCCTTTTAAAAAGACACATAAACGTATCGATTTACATTTTTAGGTACACTTATCTTGGAAATTACATTTTTTGAGTTTTAATGCAATTTTGTAGGCGTCACAACACATTCATACGATAGCGTATCTTTCCTTTCTGCTCTGTGTCTTTGAAAAACTTCTCCTTTCTCCTCGAACCAAACAAAATACTCCATGTTTTCAGGTGTTTTTCATTGCTTAGATCACACAAAAAGGGCTTATTTTAGTGTTTTCTCTACCTGACAAACGTTTCCCCATCCGAGTCACTCTCCACACTAAATTCCTCTTCTGGCACATGCCTTGCTCCATCTACCTGTAGAACGTGAGGCTGGCCCCGGCGCTCATACGAAAATGTAAGAATGGGCAGATCGTCAGGAAAGGAAGAATTATCATGTTGCACAAAGCATCCACATTCAAGTTTGTTGCAGCGCTCACCATGTTGATGTTGTTCTTGGTAAGCGTTGTCGGCTTTGCTGAGGAGGCGGCGACGCCTGCTCCTCCTGCAGCAGCTGCCACTGCCGCCGCACCTGCGGCGGAACCGGTGATTGACCCCTCGGGGTCCAACACGGGAACGGCTGCGGACATCACAGCCAAAGAGTC
>DNPO01000010.1 GCA_003501375.1 Candidatus Sumerlaeota bacterium
CGCTCGACGCCCGTGGCCGCCAGGTCATCGAAGCGTGCATGGAAGCGGGCCTGAGCGTACCCGACGAAGTGGCCGTTATCAGCTTGGACAACGACGAACTCTTATGCGAACTCTGCGACCCTCCCCTTTCGAGCATCGCGCTGAACGCCGAGAGGGCCGGGTACGAAGCCGCCGAACTGCTCGACCGCATGATGCGGGGCGAAAAAGTGCCCCCGCGCGGCATCACCATCGAGCCCACCCACGTCGTGGCGCGGCAATCGACGGAAATCGCCGCCACCGACGACCGGAAAATCGCCGACGCCCTCCGGTTCATCCGGCACGAAGCCAACCGCCCCCTGGGCATCCCGGACGTCGCCGAGCACATTGGCCTCTCGCGGCGTTCGCTGGAGCTGCGGTTCCGGCGCGCCCTGGGGCACACCGTACTAACAGAAATCCGGCGCGCCCAACTGGAGCGAGTGCGGGCCTTCCTGATCGAAACCGATTGGGCCATCGGCAAAATCGCCACACAGTGCGGTTTTTCCAACGGCAACTACCTCGGGAAAATCTTCCGCAAGGAATTCGGGCAGACGCCACAGGGTTTCCGTTTGCGGCAGAAATAAAACCACACCCTCGCGACACCCGCCAATGCGAGCAATACCAAGGTTACCAGGGAAATGGCTAGCCCTATAATAAAAGACCGTGGCTCGTAGCGGAATACTACCTCGTTGTTTCCAGGCTGGACAGGAACGGCGCGGAACAAGCCGTTGCCGAGATAAATGGGCACTTCCTTGCCGTTTACTGTCGCCTTCCAACCAGGAAACCAAGTATCTGTGAGAACCAGCAGCGCCTGACGTTTTGCGGATACCGTCATATTCACTGAATTCCATTGATAACGAAGTCGCTGTACATCTCCAGGTGCATCCAGACCAGCATAAGTGGAGATAAACGGCTTTTCCTGTCCAGCCTGCGGCTCAATCACCACCTCGTGCTGAGGATCAAACGAATTGTCCATCATCGCCAACACCGCTTCCTCAAACTTTCCAACGCCTTTCCATCGATCCACAAGGTAAGCCTTCGCATACGCTGAGGGACGTTCCATTACCTGAACGCCTTTGGATGCATTCATCCATAATACGGCGGGAGCCTGGGCACTTCCGACCACATAGCGGATATTCATCAAATCAGGGAGGCGTTCCCGATGAGCCGGGTCGAGACGGGTCAGCAAATTGGCCATAGCGTCATAACGAACCATGTTCAGACCGATGGCATGTTCCTGAAACAGTCCAAACGGCTGCAGGATACTGTTAATCGCCGCGTCTTTGGCCCATTGATAGAGTTCCCTGTTGCTGTTGCCGTAGAAGTACTGCCCCGCATTCTGGTTATCGCTATAAATTTGCCACGGCTGCATCCTTTCAAAAGGTGCGTGGAGCGTCTTCGGCACTAGTTCATAGATATCATTGTCCATGATCGGCTGAACTTCCCTGCTAACAAACCACAGGTTAAGAAATGTCACGCCAAGAGCCATCCATCCCCAAGCCGTTTTCCCGACCTCGGAGATATAAAGACCAAATACCAAAAGTACGCCTAGCCCCAAAAAAAGAACGCCACGACCAAAATCGGCAAGCGTAGCCAAGTCGTTTTCAGGATTAGAAATAAATCGCCCGCCTGTAAGCATGGAAAAGAAGCTTGCATCGGCAAACAGATATCCTACCACCCCTGCTAAAAAGCAAATAAACCAGCCTCCCACCAACCACCGCACCGCTTTCGGAACGTGTCTGCTTTGTTTCCAGTTGATTAGCTGCTCCATTCCCAAGGCAAAAAAAACAATCAACGCATACAGCAGGTAAAGGAGAAACTTTGAAGGCCAACGGAAATGGCTGAAACCCGGAATGACCTTGTAACAAAACATGTAAAGAGGGGTGTATTTCCCTGCAGCGAGCATCAACCCCAGCGCGGCTACCGTTCCAAAAAAGATCAAAAGGAAACGGTGAATCTCATTTTCTTCGCTTTTACTCTTTTTGAGACAAAACGGGGCAAAGGAAGCAGCCACGATTGGGAAAACGCCGACAAAGCATGTACCCACCCAAAACTCGAACATGGTTTCACCCCAATATTTTTGTGGATATCCTGGGTGCCCGTATAGATACGGAAAGATCAACGTCAGCAGTTGCTTGGGATGAAAAGAGGCGCTGTTAAGGGCGGGATCTATGGAATCGCCCCGCGATGTAAACGGCAGATATTCCCACGTCGGCAGGAATTGAACCATGCAAATTCCGGCGGTAATCACTCCTGCAAGAAAAAGGTAGCTCGCGATCAAAACAAATCCCCTGTAATCCCGCAACCAACAGCAACGCGACACAATATATAGCCCAATGAGAACTTGGGTGTAGAGTAGCATCTGCGGATACCCGGCGAGATATTGCATCGATAGCGTTGCGGCGAGCGCAACAATCACCCAGAAATTCCTCAGCAACCCGTCCGTCTCGCGCACTCGGAGCCGTTCCATGAGCAAACTAATCACCAGCCATTCCACAGGCCCCCACGCAAACGTCGGGGCAAGCGAGCGAAACTCGATCATGGCAAGCATCCACGTACTGAACATCAAGGCGACTGCCGCACAGACCGAAGGAATTACCTTGAATTTCCAACTCCGGATCAGCCCAAACATCCCTAGCCCAGTGATCAGAATGGTGGATGTGTAACTCAAGACCACGGCTCGCCCCGCAGAAAAAAAATACAACAGCCAATTCCCGGGGTAAAAAAAAGCCGATTCCATATCGGCAATATAGGGTTTTCCATGTCCCAAAAATGGATTCCATAGCGGAATCCACTCATTGGAGGAAAGCGCTCGCCCTGCATACTGGGGATAATTTAATAAGAGATAAGATGGATCCCGGA
The DNA here is from genome assembly GCA_003501375.1 of Candidatus Sumerlaeota bacterium. GTDB lineage: Bacteria > Sumerlaeota > Sumerlaeia > UBA8349 > UBA8349 > UBA8349. The sequence goes on from DNPO01000010.1 coordinate 2,878, forward strand.
GACACAGAACCTTCCCGGCAAAAAAGGAGTCCCAAAAGAAGATAATTATTGCAATCAATAGAAACAACTGAGGCCAATAGGCATGGCTAGCCGCAATTGCCTTCTGAAATAAGGACCTCATACCTGAAATTCGATACGTCTGTTTACTTCAGTTTGAAATGGTTCGGCAAGATCAAAGATTGCACTGAGAGGCTGACCAGGCGCCACCCCCAGCGACCGATTTCAACCATCGACATTTTGGAACTCCCCGATTCTCTAGAAGGGAGAACGATAGGGATTTCGTTAATCCTCATTCCATTGCGGACAAGAATGAAAAGACTCTCGAAAAAGAAAGCATACCCGGTAGCACGGATGAGGTTGAACAATCCACGGGGAATGCGGGTCAAGTCGTACACTCGGAACGCACCCGACGTATCGAAGGGCATCCCGAGGAATTTCGAGGTCAGAAAATGGCCTCCTCTGGTAAGGGCTTTGCGGGCGGCCGTCCATCCGGGCAGGCTGTCTTCCCTCACAAAGCGAGTGCCAACGGAGACTTCATAGCCTTTCACGGCTTCCATCATTTTGGGAATATCCTGCGGCGAATGGGTAAAGTCGCAATCCAATGTGACCAAGGTTTCATATCCTTGGTCGTAGGCCCACAGAATCATCTCAATATGGGCACTACCAATCCCGAGTTTGCCAGCCCGATGATGGACAATAAGCCGCGGAAAACGCTCTTTCATCGACTCAAGGACCTCTCCGGTTCCATCGGGAGAGGCATCATCAACAAATAGGAGATCCGTTTCGATCCCTAATTCATGAATAGCTTCGCACATCCGGCGGGCGTTGTCCCTCTCATTATAGGTTGGGATTGCTATAAGCGTCTTTTGGGTTTTCACGGTCAAGAGGTGTTAAGGGAGGCCTTTTATGCTTTCAATTTACAAAATTGCGCCCATCAGGCCTGCTGGTAAAGAGGGCGGAAGCAGCATCTGAAAAACGCAACTTTCTTGAAGGCCACACATACAATCAAGCCTCAAAATGCAAAAATATCGCGAATATAAGGTGCCATTACTCCACCCGCCCCCTTAGTTTTTTTACCGCGCCGCGCTTTTTCTTGGAATCCACCATCCGGCGTTTGACCCCCGCGGGGCGGGGGCGGGGGCGGCGGCGGGTTTTCTCCCGCTCGGCTCGCTCCCGGGCCAGGCGCTCGCGCCGCTGCTCTTCCAGGGCTTCAATGAGCCGCGCCCGCGCCAGT
>DNPO01000415.1:0-5059 GCA_003501375.1 Candidatus Sumerlaeota bacterium
AAATAAACATCTTGCTAATTGGTATAATTGATTGGCAAAGACTGCGCGGAAGAAGCATAAACCGCTAAAGAACGCTAATAACCCAAGACAATAAAATCGAGAAAAATAACGGATAAAACGCTCGAAGTGGTCAAGATTTGTCCAGATTCTCCGTGGCAATTTTCCCAGTCCACACCCCGCCATCAGCCACCAGCATTTCCTAACGTACCGCTTGCGCAAAACACCTAGCCGGTCTGGGCATTTCCTCTCGCATTTATTCCATTTATTTCGGGATGGAAATCGGAAACACAATGCGTTACACTGCCCGCTGCATGCCGCACGGTTCATCTCAAAAAAAGGAATGTTTTTCTCATGAAGATATTCAAAATGATGGCGGTTCTCGCGACCATCTGCGCGCCAATTTTGTCCTCCTTGCTTCCTGCTCAGGAGGCGGGACCGTCCTGTTGCGGTAGACCCGTTTTGGTAACAGGCGAATTTACGCACTTCGTTACTCCCAAAGACATTAACCTCAAAGGGGTGGATAAACCCGAGCGCTTCAAGGAAGAGGTGTTTGGACAACAGATAACCGCCGCCGTTACCGGGTTGGAACCGGGGAAATACACCATTGAAGTGGATTTGATGGAAGCCTACGAAAAAGCAGCTGGATGCCGCGTGATGACGATTACGGCGGGTGATAAAACGCTGGCACAAAACCTCGATATCTTTGTTGCAGCGGGCGGGTATGGCAAACCCTACATGGTGAGCGGAACCGTCGACCACCAAGGCGATGCGCTGAATGGCCCGGTGAGCGTGACATTCAAAGGCATTGAGAGTGAGGCGAAATTCAACACGATCCGGTTCAAGGATGCAAAGGGCGAGCGCGTAGCCTGCATCAAGGCATTTGAACTGTCGGCGTGGGATAGCGAGGCACTCAAGCCACCCGTTGTACAGGAACCCATTATTTATACCAATCCCGACCAACCAATTGACAAGCGTTTGGATGATCTTGTGCGCCGTATGTCACTGTCGGAAAAAGTGGGCCAGATGCAATCCAATGCGTCCCCCATCACACGGCTGGGGGTACCTGCGTATAATTACTGGAACGAATGCCTGCACGGGGTAGCGCGCGCCGGTATTGCAACCGTTTTCCCTCAAGCAATCGGCATGGCTGCGACCTGGGATATACCGCTAATCTACGAGGTTGGTGACACCATTTCCACCGAAGGACGCGCCAAGCACCATGAAGCGGTGCGAAAGAATAGCCGGAACATTTATGAGGGGTTAACCTTCTGGACGCCCAACATCAACATATTTCGTGACCCACGCTGGGGACGTGGTCAAGAGACCTACGGCGAAGACCCGTTCCTCACCGAGCGGTTAGGCGTTGCGTTGATCAAGGGCTTGCAAGGGAATGATCCCACCTATGTGAAAGTCATGGCCTGCGCGAAGCACTTCGCTGTCCACAGCGGCCCGGAATCTTCGCGCCATATGTTCGACGCCAAGCCATCCGAACGTGACTTGTACGAAACCTATCTGCCGCAATTTGAGGCGGCTGTGCGCGAAGCCAAAGTTTGGAACGTGATGGGCGCTTACAATCGGCTGGATGGTGAACCCGCTTGTTCCGATAGATTCCTGCTGCAAGATTTGCTGCGCGACAAGTGGGGATTCAAAGGACATGTGGTTTCCGACTGCGGCGCCATTGGTGATATTTACCACAGCCACAAAGTGGTGCCCACGCCCGAGGAAGCCGCTGCTCGTGCGGTAAGAGCGGGGTGCGATCTGGAATGCGGCACGGTCTACAACAACTTGGGCAAGGCGCTAAAGCGTGGGCTGATCACGGAAGCCGAACTGGATGTGGCACTCAAACGTATCCTTGATGCACGTTTCCGCCTAGGCATGTTCGACCCGCCTAAGCGCGTGAAGTATGCACAAATTCCCTACAGCGAAAATGACAGCCCGGCGCATCAAGTCCTGGCCACGAAGGTCGCGCGGGAATCAATGGTGCTGCTAAAGAACAACGGTGTGTTGCCCCTCAACAAGGCAAAGATAAAAAACATTGCGGTGATCGGTGCAAATGCTGCCTCGACCACCACACTCGTTGGAAACTACAACGGAACACCCTCCAACCCCATTCACGTTTTGCAGGGAATTCAGGACGCTGTGGGGAAGGACGTCACGGTCGAGTTTGAGGATGGCAGCCCGTTAGCGTTGAAACCAGACCAGAGATCAGACCAGTTCTCAACCATGACACAACGTGCGGTGGAACTCGCCCAGAATGCCGATGTGGTGATTTACGTTGGCGGCATCAGCCCGCAATTGGAAGGCGAGGAAATGCGCGTTCCTTTTGAAGGCTTCCAGGGAGGCGACCGTACACGCATTGAATTGCCATTGGTACAAACAAATTTGTTGCGGGAATTGAAAGCCACAGGAAAACCCGTCGTGTTTGTTAATTGCAGCGGTTGCGCCATTGCCATGCCGTGGGAAGCGGAAAACATTCCTGCCATTTTGCAAGCCTGGTACCCAGGTCAATCTGGAGGTACAGCAGTTGCCGATGTGTTGTTTGGTACGTATAATCCGGCGGGCCGCCTGCCCGTCACTTTCTACAAGTACACCGAAGACCTGCCCGAATTCGACGATTACAGCATGACGAACCGCACCTATCGCTACTTCACGGGCAAACCGCTGTTTGCATTTGGGCATGGTCTCAGTTACACACAATTCAATTACGGAAGCCCTTCTCTTTCGGCTAAAAAAATCGCAGCGGATGGGAGTATCACGCTGGAGGTACCGATAAAAAATGTGGGTAAAGTCGAGGGGGACGAAATCGTACAATTGTACGTGCGACACAAAAAATCGAGCGTTACACAACCGCTCAAAAACCTGCGAGGTTTTGAGCGTATTCATCTGAAACCCGGCGAAAAGAAGACGGTAACGTTTGCGCTTCCTGCCACAAAATTGTCCTACTGGGATGATGTGAAACACGCCTATGTGGTGGAACCCGGCCCATACGAAATTCAGGTTGGTGCATCCTCGGTGGATATTCGCAAAACCGTTCAAGTAATAATAAAATAGAGCCGTTTAAATTGGACAAAAAAATCCAAGAACCGCTCAAAAAAAAATTTCTGGCACTCAGGCATGGGGTGAAACAGAGGCGAGTAACGATTTTCACAATTAACTCAATTCTCGCATTTTTCCCTTGAATACCGCCCTGTTCGCCCTGATAATTGTGAAGGTCAGAAAATAAACGCTGATCTTTCCCAGAAAAGCGTCTACACACAATCAAGGGATCAAAACTGCGCCCCCCGGGAGGTCGATTCGTGAGCCTTCATATACTCATTGTGGATGATTCAGTAATCATCCGCCAAGTCGTTAAAAAAGTCATCAAGCAGGCTGGCATTGATGCGGAAAAAATTTATGAAGCAGCCGATGGTTTGGAAGCACTCGATATCATCAAAAAAGAACATCTCGATCTTGTTCTGAGCGACATCAACATGCCGCGCATGGACGGGTTGCAAATGCTCATGCATCTGCGCCAAATCGAATCCAAGGAAAATTTGCCAGTCATCGTCATCAGCACGGAGGGCAGCGAGGAAACGGTGCGCGAAGCAATGGAATTGGGCGCAACCGGCTATGTTCTTAAACCCTTTAGCCCGGAAAAACTGGTGGATCAACTCCGACCACTCGGACTGGTTTCTGCTCCGCCCCCCCAGTCAGAGGTCGATCTGTCCAATCCGGACGCATTCTAAGGGAAAGAGCGCTCAGACATGAAACCCAAATTTTACGACATCTTGATTAGTTCCACCGATGAAGTTTTTGAAACCATGTCGTTCATTGATGTTACCCCCCAAACGCTTATTGAAGAAAATATCGATATTGAAAACGTGGAAATCACCTCCATCATCGCATTGGGCGGTGAAATCGCGGGGATGCTCGCCATTCACACCAGCCGTGCCTTCGCCCATGAGTGCGCCCAATTTATCTCGGGCGAGGAGACTCCCAATTTGCCCGACCAAGTACTGATTGATACCATCGGCGAGATTTCCAACATGATTGCTGGTACCTTCAAACGCAATGTTTCCGCGCATGTGGACCTCTTTGAAATTTCTCTTCCCAGCGTGATTACCAGCCAGGGACACACGCTTTCCTTCCGCGGAGCCAAAGAAGATTTTCCGCGATTACTGATTCCCTTCGCCATTGAAGAAAAAACCTGCTTTCATCTGGAACTGCTCTATCACAAGCGCTGAACCGGGAAAGGGATGCGGCATGGCCAGCACAGTCGTAGACATTGCCGATATGAAAATAGCCTCTGGTGACGGCAGCGAGTTGGTGACTTATGCGTTGGGTTCCTGCATTGGGGTTGCCATATACGATCCGGTCAGCAAGGTGGGGGGTATGTTGCACTACATGCTTCCCGAGGCATCTATCAACCCAGATAAGGCGCGGGATAATCCGTATATGTTCGGCGACACGGGAATTCCGCTGCTTTTTCGCGCTGCATACCAGGCGGGAGCAGTACGTAGCCGCCTTTTGATTCGCTTGGCCGGTGGCGCGAATGTGATGGATACGTCTAACTTTTTCAATATTGGTAAGCGCAACTATCTCGCCGCGCGCAAACTCTTTTTCAAGAATAATCTGCTTGTTACTTCTGAACTGGTGGGCGGTGTTTCGGGAAAAACGATGCGTATGCGACTGAACGATGGCAATATTGAAATCAAACTACCCGGTGGAGAGATACGCGCCCTATGATCTCTCTGGAAGAACTCAAGAACAAAGTAGAGGAAATACCCCCTCTGCCCGATTTGGTTGTCCGGTTGTTGGAAATGTGCCGCGACACCAGCATAGCGCCGCGTGATATTGTGGAAGTAATCCGGCATGATCCGGCCATCACCATGAAGGTGTTGCGCCTGTGCAACTCTACCTATTACGGTCTTCCTCGCAAGGTCACCTCGCTTCAAGAAGCCATGATGTTTATTGGTACCGACGCACTGGTAAATTTTGTTCTTGCAGGGTACCTATCCGGTTACTACGCGGGTGACAACAAGGGGTATGGACTCGAAAAAGGCCAACTCTGGCGCAACGC
>DNPO01000415.1:5461-7410 GCA_003501375.1 Candidatus Sumerlaeota bacterium
TTCTCCAAAATCCAGGATTTTGTCGAACGCACCGGCACACCGTTTGATCTGGCAGAGAAAAAGATTATCGGGTATACTCATGCAGAAGTGGGGGCCGCCTTGGCAGAACACTGGGGCCTACCCAATGAGATCATTGAGTCGATCCGCTACTACGCCACCCCGCTGGACGCGCCCACATCCAAGAAACTCGTCTGCATCGTTCACGTGGGCAGCATCCTTTGCGTTACCTTTGGGATTGGCGTTGGGGCAGATGGATTGGCGTATGTTTTCCACAGCGGGGCGCTGGAATACCTCAATATTCCCAGCGAAGAACTCTTCGGACTCTCCGTGGAAATTTGCGACCAATTCAAACGTGCCGAAGACCTGCTGGGACTATCGTAAACTGAATCCCCTAAGCCCTATATTGAGAACCTTATGCAATTAGATAACAACACGGCGCGGGTGCGACGCGCCATTTTGTTGCGCTTGGCGCGAATGTTTTTTGAAAACGACACACTGGGGTGCATTAACCGTATCCCGTTAGAAATGCGTCCGAAGCACAGCAAACCTGACCGCTGCTGCATACATAAAGAGCGTGCCATCATCAAATACCGCCTTATGGCACTGCTGGGTTTTGGCGTCGAAGACGAAACCGACGAACTCATACGCCTATCTGAATACGCCGGACGCGTCTTTAACAGCGACAACACCCGGCACACCGGTTTAACCATTATCGACGAAGCGTGCAGTGCCTGCGTGCAAACCCACTACTTTATCACCAATGCTTGCCGCGGATGCTATGCGCACCCCTGCATGATCAACTGCCCGAAAAAGTGCATCTCTTTCGATAAAAACGGTCAGGCAACCATCGATGAATCTAAATGTATCAACTGCGGACGCTGTCTGACCGTCTGCCCCTACCACGCCGTAGTTTACATTCCCATTCCCTGCGAAGAAGAATGCCCCGTCGGAGCCATTTCCAAAAACGACTCAGGCAAAGAAACTATCGACGAAACCAAGTGTATTCTCTGTGGCAAGTGCATCTCCTCCTGTCCCTTCGGAGCGGTCATGGAAAAATCCTGGGTGGTGGACGTCATCCGCTACCTCCTGTCCGGGCGCGAAACCGTTGCGCTCATAGCCCCCTCCATCGTTGGGCAATTCAACGCGCCTATGGAACAAATCGTTGGCGCATTAAAAACCCTCGGCTTTGACCGCGTCGTTGAAGTCGCTCTGGGAGCCGATGTCACCATCACAAACGAAGCAACCGAGTTGTTTGAACGCTTGCACAAGGGTGCGCCTTTCATGACCACCTCCTGCTGTCCGGGCTATATGGAAACGGTGAAAAAGCACGTGCCGGCCATAGAACCCTTCGTCTCCCACACCCGTTCGCCAATGCACTACACAGCCCAGATCGTTGCGGAGAAATACCCAGACGCCATTCAGGTGTTCATCGGCCCGTGCGTGGCCAAAAAGAAGGAAGCGGAAAACGACCCGCTCGTCGATTACGCCCTGACCTTCGAAGAACTGGATTGCCTGTTTGAAGCACGGCTTATTGTTCCCGCCGCCACCCCGCCCGAATCGCTCGACCTGACGACGCCCAGTGATGTCGCCCGCTGCTTTGCCATTAGCGGAGGCGTCGCCGCCGCGGTCGAAAACGCTGCGCAAAATTACGCACCGGGGCACCCTGAAATTCAGGCGGTGACGGTAGATGGCATCTCGAAAAAATCGCTGAAAACCCTCCAGGGGTACGCCAAGGCCAATGGCGGTGACTTCAACTTTTTGGAAGTGATGTGTTGCGAAGGCGGCTGCATCGGTGGGGCAGGCACAATCAGCAACCCCAAAACCGCAACCCGAAAAGTAACCGAATTCAGCCACCCCACCCAGGAAGATGCCGAGGTTTAGAGCATTTTAAAATTGAAACACGGTGCTTGGATAAATTGAAAGTTGAAGTTCATCCCGAACGCACATCC
>DNPO01000366.1:0-4615 GCA_003501375.1 Candidatus Sumerlaeota bacterium
TTGCACTTTTCAGGATCGACAATCTTGCAATGCGATGCCTGATGCTCGTTATGGATCGAACCGCTCTTATACACATCGGTCAAAATATCGAGATTCAAATTCACATCCGTCGCCTGCGGTGTCCACTCGCCATAACCCGCCGCGTGCTTCAACGACGCGTGATCCGGCGGCATGGTCGCACGCCCACCGGGAATAGCGCCGCCCGTGAACATATGCAAACCTGTGAGAATCATACCGGGGATTAAGCCATGGTGGAAACCCTGGCGCACATTACGCGCCAAATGCAATTCTTTACCCGCCCAACACGCATCCAAATCCGCGCGGTAGTCCAACGCCTTCGCTGAGAAATCATTGTTGGCAAACGCCTGCACCATGCGATCGGCCGCAAGCATACCCGACTTCATCGCGAGGTGAATACCTTTGAGCCGCTGCGCATTCAGAATGCCCGCGCTATCACCGACCAACACCGCACCATCAACGGACAGTTGCGGAATCGCCCACCAACCACCTTCGGGCAACGTCTTCGCGCCGTACTCCACCACTTTGCCGCCTTCGATAATTGAAGCAATCAACGGGTGCTTCTTCAGTTGCAGCAGCAGTTCGTGCGAGTTCAGACGCGGATTAACATAGTCCAACCCGAACACGATGCCCATCGCAACCACGTTGTCTTCGATCGCGTACACAAACGAACCGCCATAGGTGGACATATCGAGCGGATAGCCAAAGGTATGGATGACCTCACCCTTCTTCACGCGACCCACCGGAATTTCGATGACCTCTTTCAGACCAAGGCTCCAGTTTTGCGTGTTCGCGCCCGCATCGAGATTGAATTCGGAAATCAATTGCTGAGACAGGTAGCCGAACGTACCTTCGCCCAGCACGGTAATTTTTGCCAACAAATCCATGCCAGCCGCAAAGTTCTCGCTGGGATTGCCCTCTTTGTCGAGGCCCTTGTCGCCAATCTTCACGCCAGCGATTTTGCCTCCGTCGCGGATAAAATCCACAGCGGCAAACTCGGTATAAACTTCAACGCCCACTTCTTCGCATTTTTTCGCAAGGAAACGCGTCAGTTCGGAAATCGACGCGATGTAAAAATTCGATCCGTTGTGCATCGCGGGCGGCAGCAGGAAGGCGGGGAGTTGTACTTTGCCCGTGGCTGAAATGAGATTAAAGGTCTTGTCGCCCGCAACGGGGGTAATAAACGGATATTCTTCCACGGGAAGTTCCGGGAACAATTCTTTGAACGCAACCGGGTCCACTACCGCACCGGACAGGTTGTGATTGCCGATTTTCGATGCCTTGTCGATCACCAGTACGGTGGGCGGTTCGATTGCAGGTTTCCCCTCGGCTTGCGCCTTTTCGTTATGCGCTTCGATCCCGCGCATAAGGCGGTAAGCGGCACAGAGGTTAGCGGGACCGGCTCCGATAAAGAGCACGTCCAATTCCATGGTTTCACGTTCTTCAGCCTGAGTCATAATAATGCCATATTCCTTTCGTTATTTAAAACACACGAATCAATTGCCAAAATCGTTGTTGGTGTTTTGTTTTCGTTCCATAGGAACGACTTGAGTTTAGCCCGGCGCTTTAGCGCCGGGTCTTAGGTACAAACAAGATGCGTCCCGCAGGGACGGTTGAGTTGTAGATATGCTTAGTAAAACCAACCCTCTCAATCGTCCCTATGGGACGGGCTTTGTTTTTATCCCCCACCCGGCGCTAAAGCGCCGGTCTAAAATCAGACCGTTCCTACGGAACGCAAACAAAATCGTTGTACGGACTTTTGCAAGTATATTTAGACATGCCCAGCTGATCTATTTGTTACTGCACCCGCCGCACCAACACCTCGCCCATCGTATCATTCTGGCCCGACCCGCGCAAGGAGGCGGTCAAACCAATGGGTGCTGCCGCACCCGCTCGCACCTCCAAGCGGAACTGGCGCTCGTTTGGCCCCATGAATAATTCGTATCCTTTGGCCGTTTTGTCCGTGGAGAGGAAACGCATTTCCATCGGGTCCGTCCCGCCCGTCTGCTCGAATAATACATCATATGTTCCCGGCTTTAGGCAGTAGGGCGTCAGGTCTACAAACACATCTTTCCAACGCGATTCGATCAGGGTCGGCGTCCAGGTAAAAGCCGATTGCCAGCCCTTTGCTTTCGCCTCACGTAAAACATCTTCCAAATTACTCGCAGATAAAGGGGCAGATACGATCCGTATCTCATCAATCCAACCATTAAAACCATGCTCCGGCCCACCGTTACGCGGGGATTGCGATGCGCCAATGCGCATGTCCACGTCCGCACCGGGATCGAAAGTAGTTGGATTATCACTTGTGGTTTCTGCCACCACTTTTCCATTCAAAAAGAGTTTGTATTGATTGTGAAAACGCGACACGGCTACATGCGCCCATTCGTTTACCACCAGATGCTCGCGTTGCGTTTCCAACCGCACACCACTATCAACGTGTTTGCCTTTGCACGGATCGATAATCTCTTCCGACTCGGCGTCCGCAGTTTCGGCACCCGCCATATAAAAACCTAACTTGTTTTGATTGGTCAAATACAGCCGAAAGCGTCCACCCTGAGCGGCTGCGCATTCCCGCGAGATAATATTACGGTAAGATTTTTCAATTTCCGATGCGGGCTTGACCCAGACAGAAATACTGAAATCGCCCGTGGGAATCGGCACGGCGCCCAAGCGGACGTTATCGCGCCGCCCATCCAAACGTAGAGCGCCATTGATTTTGCCCGCCATCCACATGCAACCTTCCAGTTTTCCCGGGAACATGCTGGATGTGGTAAGCAGCGAACCTGTTGTGTCATCGCAGGAGTAATATAAGACGGAAGGCGGGACAATGAGAGACGGTTCGGGCGGCATCAACTCGGCATCTGCCCACACGGTGGAAATCAACAGAGCGCACAAGACCATCAGGTATTTGGCACATCGATTCATGGACATTCCTCCGCCGCACAGAAATACAGGGATTTCCCTACGTCGTACACTACTCGAAATAATGCGGAAGTTCAATAAAAACAAAAAAATGACTGTGAAAAACAAAGGGGTCACGAATGAGGATGGCTGTCCAGAAAATCTGTTACTAAATGACGTATTTTCCCGGGCGATAACGCCCCAAATTTTCCCGCATCCAGTCGATGGTAATTTTTAGCCCGCTTTCCAGATCAATTTTCGGTGTCCAACTAAGCACTTCGCATGCACGCGAATTATCCGCAAGCAACCGTTCCACCTCGCTCTTGTCCGGGCGCAGGCGTTCGGATTCTGTCTCAATGGAAACTGCTTTCCCCATCAACCGCGCGATGAGTTGCGCCAGATTGCCAATCGAAATTTCGCGCCCAGAACCGAGATTAAACGTTTGCCCCACGGCTTTTTCTGCTACCGCTGCGCAAATAAATCCTTCCACCGTATTCGCTACAAAATTCAAATCGCGCGTTGGGAGCAGATTGCCCAAGCGCACCGTATTACCCGCCAGACACTGCGTAATGATGACGGGAATAACCGCGCGCGCAGACTGACGCGGCCCAAACGTGTTAAAAGGCCGCACCGTCACTACGGGCACATCAAACGAAAGTTGGAATGCCTCGGCGATTTTATCCGCGCCGATTTTGCTGGCAGAATAAGGGGACTGCCCCTGTAAGGGGTGCGTCTCGCTGATCGGCACTTGCCGTGCGGTACCATATACCTCGCTGGTGGAGGTGTGGACAAGGCGTTCCGCTCCGCAATCGCGTGCGGCTTGCAACACGTTCAGCGTGCCCTCCACATTGGTGCGCACATACGACGCGGGCGCGTGGTACGAGTAGGGAATCGCGATCAACGCGGCCAGATGGAAAATGACATCCACCCCGCGTGCTGCTTCGCGCACGCAATAGCCATCGGTAATGTCCCCGGCAATGATGCGCAGGGCGTCACGTCGCGGCGACTGATCAAGCCAACCGCTGGAGTTCTGCGCATTGTAATGCACAAACGCACGTACGTCCGCACCGAGTTCCACCAACCGCTCGGTCAGGTGGCTGCCGATAAAACCGCCTGCCCCCGTAACCAGAACTTTTTTCCCCTGCCATTGCATGATGCGATCTCCTGTGCGCCCTGCTATAATCCGTCGAAACGATAGCGCGAAAACAGTGGAAATTCAACCTTCAAAAGACTATCCACAGATTACACAGATTTTATCGACGGGGAATTTTGTTTATTGCCATAGACGAAACTGTAGTGTGATAACCGCACAAAATATTCTGTGAAGTTCTCTGTGCCCTCTGTGTCTCTGTGGTGATATATTTTAGGGTAAGATTATCGTTGGCTAAAAGGAGCGCCGTGCCTAAATGTCCCCCCACCGCATCATCGTCAATGACCGCATGCAAACAAGCTATGTTTATACGCGCACCGAATCTGCCGGCGAGAACTTTGATCCGGGGTTTCAACCGGAACTCACGCCTAAACAAATGCTGGAACTCGGCGTTTTCGGCGGCAAGTATATGACGGATTGTACCGCTGAGTTTCCAGCCGATTGGTTTGAACATGCGCAACTCAGCCCGGAACGGCACGATCCGAGTCTGAACTTTTTTGGCATAAGCGCATCGCAACCTTTATCGGTTTGGCGGGCCAAGGG
>DNPO01000366.1:5014-5712 GCA_003501375.1 Candidatus Sumerlaeota bacterium
CAGGTGGAACAAAACTGTGCACGCGGTGATATAGCCTGCCGCAAGCGTCAGCGTCAGGCGTTACTGCAATGGGCGTATGATGCGCGGAAAATTTAACGTACCACATTCACATTGGCCGGGCCACGTTGTACCGTGCGGGCGTAATGCTCGGCAGGTTTGCCAAACAGCATGACGTAAGCAACCAGATGGTCGGTAGGAATTCCCAGGAACTTTTTTATTTCCGGTATCATATCGATTGCCCATCGTACCAAACCGCACCAGAGCGTGCCGACGCCGAGAGTTTGCGCAAACATTTCGAAATACGAAAGCGCAATGGCGCTGTCAATATAGGGCGTTATGGCACCGGATGGGGTGGACACTACCACCATATGCGGCGCGTTGCGGAAGAGCACGTCCACCTGTTTTTCCTCCCACAACTCCACAAAGTTGGCAAAGTATTCCCGTCCTTCCGGGAAACCCGTTGTGCGAGCCATCTTTCCCAGTGCGATCATAACCTCGCCCCGAATTTCCGCGAGTTTTTCGCGCTTGTCCACCACGGTGAAAAGAAGAGGACGCAGGTTGCGCGCAGTCGGGGCATTCGAGGCCACCTCAAACAGCCGTTCAATGACTTCCGGTTCCAAATCAACCGGTTGGTAACGCCGCACCGAACGCCGACTTTTGATAAGCAGTTCCATTGAATCGGCATCGACCGCTTGTTC
>DNPO01000366.1:6096-8527 GCA_003501375.1 Candidatus Sumerlaeota bacterium
GGGCGTTCCATCGACCATTTCAATAATCCGCGCCGGGCAAACCTTGGCGCACTGGCCGCACTCGGTACAAAATTCTTTGTCGATGGTGAAATCTAACATTTATGCCACTCCTCCTGTCGTGCTTTTTCGAGCAAAGGAACCGCAACGAATTCCGCTTCCATTGCTGGCGAAGCCAAGGCATTGATTGCAAGAAATACACAGGGCCCTGGCTTTGTCCCCCGCATGCCAGCGCTTGACCAGATCGGGTTCCACGACCAGCGGCCTCGCGAGGGAAATGTAATCCGCCGTACCGCTTTCAATCAGTTCCTCGGCCACTTCGTAAGAGCGTATGCCACCAACCAATAGCACGGGGATGGAAAGGCGCTGTTTGTGCAACGCGGCTGCCGCACGATAATAGACTTCATTTTCCGTTTTTTTGAGCGCGCCCGGACGCGGTGGAATCAGCATCGCGTCGGAAGTCATCGTTCCGCCCGACAATTCTATCGCGTTCACGGACGCCTTTTCAAGCAGCCCGGCAAGTTCGGCGGACTCCTCGCGGGTCATTCCGTTTTCCAGAAAATCTTCCGAGTTCAGTTTGACCAGCACGGGATAATCGCCCCCAACGGACGCCCGGATGCGACTGATAATTTCCAAGAGAAACCGTGCGCGATTTTCCAAACTTCCTCCGAACTCGTCCGTGCGGTGGTTGAAGGCGGGTGAGAGAAACTGGCTAATGAGAAAACCGTGCCCCGCATGCAGTTCAATCGCATCGAACCCGGCTTTTTTTGCGCGCAATGCCGCCTGCGCAAAGTCCTCGGCAATCTGGATAATTTCCGACGAATACATGGCTCGCGCCTGGCCGCGCACGGAGGGACTGACCAATTCCAATCTGGTTAATACGCTGTCGGCAAAATATCCGCCGTGCCCCAGCTGCAACGCGATCTTGCCCCCGGCGGCATGCACCGCATCCGCCATCTGACGCAGCCCCGGCACAAAGCGGTCTTCATGCGCCGCGAGTTGATGCGGGACGGATTTTCCATTGGCGCTGACAAAGGCAAAGCCAATGATAATCAGTCCAACTTCGCCCTCAGCCAGTTCGACCATTTTTTCAATTTGTTGGGGAGTAACCGCGCCTTCCTCATCCGCCAGCCCCTCCCAAGTCGCGGATCGGACAAAGCGATTTTTCAGGGATAGTCCTGCAATCTGCGTGGAATCAAAGAGTGTTTTCATTTTCCCTCCGGGTGCTCGGCTTGAGAAGTGTTTTGTCAAAATCCCCGAACAGACCCTTTTAACATAAATGGCCGCTGAAATGGAGAAAGAACGAAAAATACTTTCCAAAATATGATGTCTGCTTGCTGCGGCAATATTTGCAATAGGGGGAAAAATGAATCGGCGGCGATGTTTAATTCACAATTAGAATGCTATCAAGAAATTAAAATTTAATCAGTTTGATGATATCACCCGAACTGTGCAACACATGGGTTAGATCGGACGATGTTTGCGCATAAAGATCACGATCTATCCCACCTCCCTATGGAATTTGTTATCCTCTGATTGCTACTGGGTATAAAACAATGCCCCGGCTGTTGCAACACAACAGCCGGGGCATCTCCACTCTTCCATCGGGTGAAACAACCGGATTCCTTATTTTACTGTAAACAGTGTATCAGTACTCAGCAGATGCGACGCATCAAACTCCGTGATTTCAGATTGGCTGTCAACTGCAAACACGGGGTAAACAACAACCGAGTTGTCTCCAGCGCCCGGCAAAACGCCCTCGAAGGGCACGGTAATTTCCGCACCAGCAACCAAGCCGTCCACCGCCACTTCCTGAACAAGAATCGCATCGGCAAGGCAGGTCGTCGCGTCCGTCCAGAAGTATAGCGCGACATGGAACGCGCCTGCGTCGACGGAGCCCTCGTTGCCCACGGTGAGCGAGCCAACCAAACCGTCCGCCGTTACGGCAAGCGCGTAATCTTTCGCTTGCAAGTCCACCGTCAATGTCGGCGACGTAACAACATCCGTCGTCGCGCTCCCCGTTGTCGCCCCCGTTGCGCTTGTAGCACTACTGGTTGTCTTCTTGCTGGACGGAATCAAGACCGCTTTTGCCACCGTAGTGGCACTCGCCGTCGCGGACGTCTTCTTGACACCCGAGATGGTGTCCAACGTCTTGTTGATCGTGGCGCTCTTGACAACCGACTCCAACCCATCCGAGTTTTTCACCTTGAAATAAACAACCTTCGTCCCCTTTGCGGGGGAAAGTGTGAACGTTACGCTTGTCTTGTAATCGTTCCAACTTCCGGTGTTATTGTCAAGGTCCGCGCGCGTGTCGCTGGCCATGTATTTAACGGCCGTGCTGCCCGTTACCACGCTGTTGAGCGAGACGACAGCAACATCGGTCGATTTTGCGCCGTTGTTGATCTTGAACGTTTTCACCACCGGGCCGTTGAGT
>DNPO01000367.1 GCA_003501375.1 Candidatus Sumerlaeota bacterium
GGTAACGAGGGCGAGGTAGCAATTGAGGTGCTGTCGCAACTCGATGCGCACCACGCGCGGGGCATAGCACTCACTCCCACACAGGGGTTAGCTCGAGGCATGGCAGTGATCGACTCCGGGGGGCCGCTTAAAGCACCGGTTGGGCGTGCCATTCTTTCGCGCATGTTCGACGTGTTCGGCAATGTCATTGATCGAGGCGAGCCGTTGCCAGAAATGGAATGGCGCAGCATCCACCATCCTCCGCCATCGCTTGCCCACCGTTCTACGCAGTCGGAGGTTTTTGAAACGGGAATCAAATTGATCGACGTGCTCTCGCCGTTGGAACGTGGCGGCAAAGCAGGCATGTTCGGCGGTGCGGGTGTGGGCAAGACGGTACTGCTCACCGAGATGATTCATAACATGATCGGCCATCACGAGGGCGTTAGCATTTTTTGCGGTATCGGCGAGCGTTGCCGTGAGGGCGAGGAACTTTACCGCAGCATGCAGGAAGCGGGCGTGTTGGAACACATGGTGATGGTGTTCGGTCAGATGAACGAACTGCCTGGTAGCCGCTTTCGCGTGGGCCATGCGGCGTTGACAATGGCGGAGTATTTCCGCGATGACGAGCGGCGCGATGTGCTCCTGCTCATCGATAACATCTTCCGTTTCATTCAAGCGGGATCGGAAATCTCTGCCCTCATGGGGCAAATGCCATCGCGCCTTGGCTACCAACCAACACTCGCCACGGAACTTGCGCAACTGGAGGAACGTATCGCCAACACAGACGCGGGTGCGATCACATCGCTGCAAGCGGTGTATGTCCCTGCCGATGACTTCACCGATCCCGCCGCCGTGCATACATTTTCGCACTTGTCCGCGTCCATCGTGCTGTCACGCAAACGAGCCAGTGAGGGGCTTTACCCGGCGATTGATCCGTTGCAATCGAATTCCAAAATGGCGACGCCGGGAATCGTGGGCGAACGACACTATGCGATTGCGCAGGAGATTCGGCGCACCCTGGCGCAGTACGAGGAACTCAAAGACATTATTGCCATGCTGGGACTGGAGCAACTCTCGCAGGACGACCGCAATGTGGTGTATCGCGCACGGCGACTGGAACGGTTTCTGACGCAGCCATTTTTCACCACGGAGCAGTTTAGTGGGATCAAAGGAAAACTGGTTCCGTTGCAAGACGCGCTCGACGGTTGCGAGCGGATTTTGCACGACGAGTTCAAGGACTACCCCGAAAGTGCGTTGTACATGATCGGGGCGATTGGTGAGGCGAAAAAATAACAACAAACAGCAAGACTATCCACAGATTACACAGATTTCATAGATTAAGAATTTGGTTAATCTGATTTCGTCGTGGAGGAGAAAAGCAAATTACAAACAAAGGTGTTAATCTGTGTAATCTGCGAAATCTGTGGATAGTCTTTCGGGTTTTGATGTTTTTTTATCCGTGGAGGTGTTCGCATGAATCCTGACCTCATGACGCTCAAAGTCCTCCTGCCATTTCAGGTTTTTCTGGAACGACAAAACGTACTACGCATCGTCGCGGAATCGCGTCAGGGATCGTATGGATTGCTGCCGCATCGACTCGATTGCGTGCTACCGCTATCACCGGGAATCCTGATTTACGAAACCGAAGAAGAGGGCGAAGTTTATGTCGCGACCGACGAAGGCGTGCTGGTGAAAGATGGAATGGAAGTGCTGGTCTCCGTACGCAATGCGCTAGGCAATGCCGAACCGGGCAAATTGTACGAGGCTGTGAAGAAACAGTTTTTACACCTGAGCGACGAGGAACGGGCAATGCGGCAGATGTTGGCAAAAATGGAAAGTGTAGTAGACAGACAGTTAGAGGAAATGTTCCATCATGGATAAGCGCCCCGATCCAAAATCCAGCGCAAACGAAAACGCCTTCCTGCGCCATGTCGCTGCGAAGGAAACGCGTCGCCTGAAAGCGCAACGCAAAGGCACGCAAACCGTGTGGTCAGGCGTTGCCATGTTCGGCATTGTTGGGTGGTCAGTCGCAGCGCCCACGCTCGCTGGAGCGCTGATTGGTGTGTGGGTGGACAAGCACTATCCCAGTCCGCATTCATGGACGCTGGCGCTGCTGGTCGCGGGATTGGTAATCGGCTGCGCCATTGCCTGGCATTGGGTAGACAAAGAGTATAAGAGAATTCAAAAAGACGAAAACAACGGAAAACAGGAATAGGTTGCATTGCAGAAAGGCCCCCAAAAATGGCGATCAGTTTCTTCATAGGATTACTGCTTGGTACGTTTTTTTTCGGTGGGCTCTGGTGGACGATCCAGAAAGCCCTCACCGCACGCACCCCCGCGCTGTGGTTTCTGGGAAGCATGCTGGTGCGAACCGCCGTTGTTTTACTGGGGTTTTATTACGCGGGAAACGGCGATTGGCAGCGTCTGGCCGCGTGCTTGGTGGGATTTGTCTTGGCACGATTTTTAGCAATGCGACTCACGCGTCCGCAGGCGGAGGTTGCCCATGCACATCACTCCTGACGAACTCATTCTCTGGGAACACGACTTCATCAAAATCAATGCCACGCTTCTCACCACGTGGAGCATGATGGCGGTACTGACCATTGGTTCGTGGCTTATCACACGACGCCTCAGCGTGAGCATACACATTTCACGCTGGCAAAACGTGCTGGAAATTATCGTGCTCGGCATCCGCGATCAAATACGCGAGGTGGGACTGCGCGATGCGGAAAAATATATCGGCTTCATCGGCACCATTTTTTTGTTTATCGCCACGGCCAACCTCTGTGCCATTTTACCTGGTTGCGAACCACCCACCGGATCACTGTCCACCACGGCAGCACTGGCCATTAGTGTTTTTGTCGCCGTCCCGTTCTTTGGCATTTTACAAAATGGGATCATCGGTTATTTAAAATCCTATTTCGTTCCCACGCCGATCATGGCACCGTTCCATCTCATCAGTGAGGTTTCTCGCACCATCGCGCTGTCGGTGCGTCTGTTTGGCAACATGATGAGCGGCACGCTGATTTTGCTCATTCTGCTCAGCATCACGCCGTTCCTTTTTCCGATTGTTATGACCCTGCTTGGCCTGCTCACCGGCATGGTACAAGCATACATTTTCAGCATTCTGACGACGGTGTTCATCGCCGCCGCAGCAAACGCGCATCAGGATTGAAAGGAAGCATTATGGACACCAACACCATCATTGCAGCAGTTTCCATCATCGTCGCCGGAATAACAACCTGCATAGGTTGCATTGCGCCCGCCATCAGCGAGGGACGCGCCATTTGCGCCGCCCTTGCCTCGCTGGCACAACAACCAGATGCAGCCTCCACCATTACACGCGCCCTGTTCGTCGGATTGGCGATGGTTGAATCCATCGCGATTTATTGCTTCGTGGTTTCGATGATTCTCATTTTTACCAACCCCTTCTGGAACCACGTAATCGCTCAAGTAGCCGGGAAGTAAATCATGAAAATTGATTGGTTCACCTTCATCGCGCAAATCATCAACTTCCTCGTGTTGGTCTGGCTGCTGAAACGCTTCCTGTACCAGCCGATTCTGAACGCCATTGATGCGCGCGAAAAACACGTCGCCGCGCAACTCGAAGACGCCGCCAAGCAAAAGACCGAAGCGGAAGGGCAACGTGCGGAATTCCAGAAAAAGAACGAAGAATTTGAGCAACAACGCACGAATCTACTGAAACAGGCCAACGAATCTGCCGACGCGGAACGCACGCGATTGTTAGACCAGACGCGAACAGAAGCCGACACCTTGCGCGAGCGGTTGGAAAAAGAACGGGACGATGAACAGGAAAATATCAGTCAATCTGTTTTCAACCGAACTTGTCGGGAAGTATTTGCCGTTGCACGTAAAACACTGGCCGACCTTGGCGGAACAAGCCTTGAAGAACGTATTGCGGCAATTTTTATCGAGCGGGTCAATCAGTTAAACGCGGAGGACACGGCACAATTTAATGGGGCTGGTTCCGCACAGGTGCGCAGTGCTTTTGAATTGCCAGCGGGAACTCAGTCACTCATTGAAACGGCGCTCAGTAAAAAAATCAGCCTTTCCTGTTCAATCGAGTTTGTTACCGACACGGAAATTATCAGCGGCATTGAATTTTCTGCCAACGGATACAAGGTCGAATGGAATGTAGAGGCGTATTTGAAACAACTGGAAAACACATTGCCCGCATCGTAATCGAACGTTGTGTTTATTGGATCGGAGGAAGACAAACAATTTCTAGCCAGAAATCCTCAATAGAGCGGACCACTTTAATGAATTGGTCGAGGTCCACCGGCTTACTGATGTAGCAGTTTGCGTTGAGATTGTACGCCCGCAAAATATCCTCTTCTGCCTGTGAAGTAGTAAGCACCACCACGGGAATAAATTTAAGCGACGGATCGCTTTTAACCTCCGCCAGCACTTCGCGCCCGTCCTTACGCGGTAGATTCAGATCGAGCAAAATCAAGTCGGGACGCGGAAGATTAGCATACGGCCCAATTCGGTGGAGGATGTCCATCGCCTCCACGCCATCCTGCGCAACAGTGAGGTTGTTACACATTTTG
>DNPO01000362.1 GCA_003501375.1 Candidatus Sumerlaeota bacterium
CGTCGATGTAGAGGGACCCCTTGGCGAGTTTGACTATCGACGCATAGGAAAACCCAAGAAGCAAATTATCAGAGAAGTCGTACAAGCCAAGCGCGATGGGCACCAGTTGATGCTTTGGACATGTCGCACCGGGCGGCATCTCCATGATGCGGTGGCTTGGTGCGCAAAACACGGATTGGAATTCGACAAGGTGAACGAAAATCTTGAGGAACACATTGCGAAATATGGTGGGGACACGCGAAAGATTTTTTATCACCGCCTGATCGATGATTGTGCGGTACATCCTTACACCCTCATGGATATTCCACTCAGCGAAATTTTGCGAGCGGACGCCGAGGCGGAAAAGGTAATCCACAGCGAACGGAGAAGGCGAAGCGTTCCTTGGTGGTGGAAATTCTGGGAAAAGAAAGCGCGATAATGAAATACGAAACTTGCGACAATTGCGCACATAATAGCGACTCAGTGCAGATTAAGGGTACAAAATGTGAAAATTGCAATTTCATACCAGGAACCCTCTGCATGACTCATTGGAAACTTCAGGAGGAAAAAGTTGACATGAAATATTACACGCACGACCAAGTCAACTTTCCCGCTCTACGGTCTGCTATCCAAGAGGCAATGCGCGAAAGAAGCGTATCTGAACATCAATTCAAAAGGGCATTTGGGAAAGCCATCAATACGGTACTAAAATGGATAACCGCAAAGAAAATAATGAGAAGTGATTACGACAGACTTTGCGTGTGGTTGCAGTGCAGTAAAACCATATTTATTACTAAACTGTTTAAGAAGCGAGTCCCCTATTACGCAAAATCAGATCATTGCCGGATGGCGGGAAGGACTGTGAAGTAAAACAAAATCGGAAGGACGAGGAGGCGCATCATGGGCGCTGTAGAAACTTGTGTTTGGAGGGCGGTGGGTTCCAAAAAATATCGTGCTGGATGCATAGTCCCAGGAGCAGGAAGAGGTATTGGGATTAAACAAGGGTATGAAAAATGGGTTAAGTACTGCCCACATTGCGGAAGAAGGATTGAATTCAAGTGGTATGGCAGAGAGTGTCCTAACGTGGAAGAGGAAAAGAGCAAATGAACCAAGAACAAACAGAATTCCTTTATGACAAGGCCATGCAGGTATACGGAATTAAGGCGCAACTGCACCAACTGGCAGAAGAATGTATCGAACTAGCCGATGAAGCCATGCACACGGCAAAGGGAACTATAGGAAAAGAAAACCCAGTAACCGCTGCTCAATTATTTCAGGAAATCGTCGATGTGCGCATCATGTGTGAACAAATAGAACGATACTTCGGCGAAGGGGAAAATGGATATATGAAGGATATGATGCAAAACTTCCGCCTTGATAAATTGGAACGTTTGAAATTTCGCCTTGAGAAAATAGAGCCTTTAATGAAAAGACTGGAGAAACCATGAATGAGTTGGCTCTTTTCGCAGGTGCTGGTGGCGGAGGAACTTCCAGAAAGATGAATAAAATATCAATTTGCCTGCCCCTCCCTCCCCGCGAACTGCATCCGAACGCTCGGACTCACCGAATGGCCAAGGCGAAGGCAACCAAGCAATACCGTTCCACCGCTTACTGGCTCGCGTTGTCGGCAAGCGCCAATCTTAAGCCGCGTTGGAAAAGCGCAACAGTCAAAATGACTTGGTACTTCGCAAACACCCGCTCGCGTGACAAAGATAACCTGCTGGCGTGGATGAAGGCGGGGCTTGACGGAATCGCCGACGCGGGAATTATCGCAAACGACAGCGGTTTTACCCACCTGCCTGCAGAAATACTTTTCGACAAAGCCAACCCGCGCGTGGTGGTTGAAATTGAAAAAGGGGAATAACATGGACAGACCGGAAAAAATAGACGGGATGAAGGTTTTGTATTATGTCGAGAATTTTTGGGACGAAAATTTTGCCGTTGTTGAAATACTTGAGGGGAATTACATGCTCCTTAGACAACAGAACGATTCTGAAGATAGATCATGGATACGCGAGTCAAACGCGTTAGTTACAGACTGGATTGTTCCTTTGTTGCTTAAGGCGGAGGCCGAACGCGATGCCCTGAAAGCAGATAACGACACGCTCACCGATGCCCTGTCGCAAACTCCATCAGTGCCCCCATCCGTTGTGTGCAGCAAGTTTAATTGGCAGAGTTGTCATGGATGCGACAACGCTGATTGCGGAGATAACTGCACCCCATCTATTGTCGCCCTGAAAGAGCGCGTGCGGCGGCTGGAGGAATGTTTGAAAAATATTGCGTACGCAAAAACCAAGGCATGGGCTGACTCGTCGGATTCAAACTTCAAGTCCTGGGCGCAAAATATCGCAAAGTACACGGTTTTAAAACTTGGGAAGAAAAAACAGGAAGCCGCGCTGGGGGAGGGAAACGATGATGAAAAACATTAAAGTAGGTGATAATGTTGTTGTTGTATTGGATATATTTGAGGGAAGCCCAAGCATGGGAACAACGTTTGAAGTTTTGGAAGTAACCAACAGAGAAATAATTGTGAATAATGATTTGAGATTTGACAGAAAAACAGGGCGTGGTATTAGACACCCGGCTTGGATAAAAAATGAAACCGATTAAGCGATACATGATTATTGGTGATGGGTATGAACATCCAGATGGTAGTTATTGTGAGTATTCCGACGTTTCCACCCTCGAACAGGCCGCCGCGCAGATGGCTCAGGCGTTGGAATTATTCAAAAAGTTTCGCGAGGCATCAAATCAAATGGAAGCATCCCTATGGTATGATGAGTTTACAAAAGCATATGCTAAGGCACTCGCCGCGTACCGGGAGGCAGCGAAATGAATCCTACTTTCAAATGGCCAGCAAACGCCTCGGTCGAAGAACAAGAAAAAGCAGCGATAAAATTCCTTTATGCAAACATAAAAAATATTTCTGAAATACGAATAGGTCTATCGGGAATCGTCCACTCATTTTGGTTTTTAAGCCCTGACATTGCAGTGGTATTTTATACAAACGGCACGCTGGAAATAGGGCCCAAGTCTCAAGCGTGGAGGAAAAACCCAGGTAATTTATTAGTGTCCATTCAATCGCGCCGGGGACTTGAGGGGCATCGAGTATACACGTTGCAGGAGTGCTGGAAAATTAGAGACGTACGGGAGGCGACGATATGAACAACAAAATCATTATTTACCGATGGGCTTGGAAGAAAAGCAACTCGGTTAGTCATGGAATACGCTGGTAAAAAACAGGACGGGACTGGGCTTTGCGAGTCAGCGGTTGCGCACAGAATCAATGAGCATGTAGAAATTCTTATCAGCGACATAGAACTCGCAATCCTCGCAGATGTCGCGAAGGCTAAAGGGAACTGNAATGCAAAAGACCAATATATCATGGGCAGACAAGACCCGGAACCCTGTTATCGGATGCTCACCGTGCTCTCCGGGCTGTGCAAACTGCTACGCAAAAGACCTGCACGACAAGCGCCACAAGGCATATCTGGAGGGCAAGAAAGTCCCGGCGTGCTATGCGGAGCCGTTTGACAAAATAACGGTTCGCCAGGAACGCTTGGAAGAACCTATGCACCTATGCAAACCAGCAACGATTTTTGTTTGGAGCATGGGGGACTTGTTCCGCCCCGACGTGGCGGATGAGTGGATTTCTCATGTGTTTAATACGGCGACAAATTGTCCTAAGCACACATTTATGATTCTGACAAAACAACCTGAACGTATGCTGAATTACGTTTTAGGTTTAAAAGGTCAATGGATAGATATTTCAGACGGAAGTGTTAGCAAAATACGGAATAATATATGGCTTGGAGTTACCGTCTGCAACCAAGATGAGGCAGACGAGAAAATCCCGATCCTGCTTGCAACTCCAGCCGCGCATCGTTTTGTGAGCATTGAGCCGATGTTGGGGGGCGTTGATTTTTTACATACCCCATGCGTCGGGCAGCATTGGGATTATTTGACTGGCGAGTATGAGGGAGCGCGTGAACGAACAACTACCTCGCACCTTGATCTCGTTATCTGCGGCGGCGAAACAGGCAAGAACGCCCGCCCAATGCACCCTGATTGGGTGCGCAGTTTGCGGGATCAGTGCAAGGCGGCTGATGTTCCGTTTCATTTCAAGCAGTGGGGGGAGTGGCTCCCGGTGGAAACACAAGATCGTTTTGACCCCTATGGATGGAGTGGACAAGACAACGACACTTATCACGACTCGCAGGTACAACTATGCCAGCCCGAAGAAGGTGTCTTTGCTGATTTTGTACGCGTCGGCTCCAAACGCGCCGGGCATCTGCTCGACGGTGTGGAATACCGAGCGATGCCAGGGGATTGAGGAGGTGGAACGATGACGGCTTTTGAATGTTTTGTGGTAGGAGCATTAGGGACTATAATTTTTCTTTTGTGGTTATGTTATTTTTATCTGTCTTTGATTGCCAAAAATCTATTTACGATAGGTTTTAAACAAGGGAGAAAATCATGCCAGAAATAACGCTGAGGGACTATTTTGCAGGGTTGGCTATGCAGTTTCAATCCACGCTCCCGCG
>DNPO01000368.1:0-331 GCA_003501375.1 Candidatus Sumerlaeota bacterium
GATGAATCAGGCAAAGCGCCGTGTTTGCCGCAACCTCGGACGAAGGCCCCTCAATATAGGCCCGATAAGTCTCATAGGACTTATCTTTGTTGTAAGCCAGGCGACGCACCTCCTGCGCCTGCGGATGATCCTTTTCCCACTGCGGCAGATTGTTCTGCCGCAAAAAATCCCGATAATCCACCAGCAATTCTTCCAGACTCGCCCGCGCCACGCCGATCAACTTCAGTTCCGTTTTCTTGGACGTGCCCGACGCCATGCACCCTTCCGCAATGTTCTGCTTCCCGCTGCGCGCCGCCTGCTCCATCTGATCGCGCGTGCGCGACTGCCGGGG
>DNPO01000368.1:684-5038 GCA_003501375.1 Candidatus Sumerlaeota bacterium
TGCGGGGGGATGAGTCGAGGTGTGGCTTTTGCTTGTGGTGGCGCAGCCGCCGCGCCAGACGCTTCCAGCAAACGCAACGCCGCTTCCACCCGACTCCGCACAATCGGGTCGGTGTGATCCAACAAAGGTTTCAGCAAGGCGGTTGCTTTTTGCAAGTCGGACATGGTCGGTTTCCCTTTCAAAAACGTACGCCTTATAAGACTTATAAGTCCTATAGGCCTTATAAGGCGTATGCTTCTGTTTCTACAGCATTTTGTGGATCGTAATTCCCTCCGGCAAACCAGCCTCGTTAAGGATTACTTCGTAATCCTCAAACTCCCGCGCGGGCTTGGACTCGTCCTTGCGCTTGATAGACAGGCGTTTGAACAGCGCATGCGCCGGAGCATTGCCCAGCGCGGAAGCGTGCTCAAACACGATCAGTTTCTGCGTAGCCATTTCGCTACAGCCTCGGAACAACAAAAGTCAAGCAATCGCCCCAAGCCTTTGGAACCCCTTGACTTCAAGCACTCCCTTCATGTACCCAATGAATTCAGGATCATACCAGTCTTGGGGACAAATAAAAATATTTGGACGTCCTTGCAATTGAGGTAATTTTAAAGCATCAATCTTCTGTGCCCATATCTGAACACTCCCGCGCAACAGATCGGTGAAACTAACAGGAACGCGGTCTATTAACTTCTTAATCAATTCCGGTTCCACCACCACCAATCGCGTATCGGCATCAATCACGCGCCCCAGTTCCTTCACCATCGGATAATCGCGCTCTGTTTCTGCCTTGCGCAAAGGATTCTTTCCGTTTTTCGCACTCCGATTTATTTCTTCCCGCATCGCTACTGTAACAACATCGGATGGAGGTAAATGGTTAAGCGTATCATCCTTCATCTGATCAAGCAGGATATTGGCAGAAACTTTTGCGCCGGGATGCTGAGTCAACAGATCATTCGCTCCTAAAGCAAAATCATAAACGATGCTTCCACCCGTCTCGTTGTACTCACCATGTCGATTAACTCGGCCTCCCACTTGAATAATGGAAGCAACCGCAAAGCGTTCCCGAAAAGCCGTGCGAAACGAAAAATCAACACCGGCTTCCACGCAACTGGTAGCCACCAACGTCCACTTGGAAGAATTCGTGTCTTTCAATTTATCCTCAACGCGTTTAAGGATTTCTTCCCGATCATGCGGAGTCAATGCAGTTGACAGATGCAGGACATCCATCTTTTTTTCACGCATTGCTCTCGCAACAACAGCGGCATTCTGAACGGTGTTCAAAATTACCAATTGTGGTCCCGGCGCGTCTTTCACCTGTTCAATCAATGCTTCCAGCGATAAAACATTGCCGTTATTTGCACAAACGTATTTCACTCGCCGTCGCTCCTCGTTCAAGACACCAGCGACGGGACTTTCCGGCAATAACGGAAGGAATTTGGGCTGTTCTACAATATTTCTATCCTCCCAAAAACGCGTGAGAGAACCGCTGGCAAAAACGAAATAACATCCCCAATCCCTTGCCAGTTCACAAAGCCATTCCCAATTTTGCGGCCAAAGCGCTGCTGGCAGAGCCGCATGGGCTTCATCCAAAAAGACTGCGCTCCCCGGAAGCGCGTGCAGTTTCCGAAGCGTACCAGGATCATTGGCGGAAAGGGTTTCAAAGAAACTCACCGCCGTGGTCAGGACTATCGGCGCGCGCCACAATACTGCCAAATCACGATCTTCCTTGCTGGAAAAATCCGCACGGTGGTGATGCTCCACAATCACCTCGTTCGGGTCTTCGCCAGGCAACACCAACGCCGCACGCAATCGTTTCGCCGTTTGGCTCAGGATATTGGTGTAAGGCGCAACGATAATCAAACGCCGCAGGTTGTCCGCCTTGGCGCGCTGGAGCAAATAGGCAGTTACAGCGGTGGTTTTCCCCAAGCCGACCGTACCCTCACACGCCACCATTGGTTCTGTCAGTTCCGAATTGAAACAAGCCTGAAAAAACTCACTCCGATGTTTTCCACGCAGGCGTTCCGATTCCGACTCACCCTGAGACAGTCCCTGCACATAAGCGCAAAGTTTCTCCAGTCGCTCGTCCCAACGGGGCGCGGGAAGTTCAGGTGGCAAGCATCCAGAATCCGCAAACGCGCTATCCGTATAGTCGGCATCCACGAGACAGGACAAGGCAAGCCGCATCTTTAATCCGTGCTCCGGATTGTGCGGCTTAATCGAATGGCGCCCCATAACAGCCTCATGGAGTTCCATGTATTCCGCAATATAAGCGTCCGTGCGCTCTCTTTGCTTTCGCTGAACATCGTGTGGCTTTTCGTCCCATCGACACCCTCTCAAGCGACGTGCAAAATCTTCGTCAGGCCCAAAATGCGCGGCTTTTTGAGGTAGTCCGGGCGCGTGATGCGCCCGGACTAACCAAGCCGCTAGCCAATCCTGATTTTGTTTCGCCGAAAGATGCGCCACTCCTGCGTCGATGTGATCCCACTTCAGTTTTCCGCGTCCGTATTTTTTGAAAACAGGTTGGATGTTTTCATCCAACTTTCCCAGATCATGAAACGTACCAGCGTTGCCAATGGAGTCCAGCATCGCCTCCGCAATATGGTCGGGTAAACCTGTTGCATGACGCAGCATGGTTTCGGCGCGTTTCAACGCGCCGTTGCGCACCCCGGTAACATGCCGTTCATAAGGGTCTGGGCACCCCCCTTTTTGCGCAGGTGAATGCGCCCAGACCTCAGGAATAGGATGTTCTTGCGACATGGCCTCAGCCCCAGACCTTTAGGCACAGGTCTTCAAAATTCGCCAGACGCTCGCGAACCTCACCGGGCAACTGGGCGGGAATCTCGTACTCATCAACGGAAACGGACGGTTTCTCTGATTCCCCTTTGACGCGCTTGGGCATCAGGGCATCCAGAATGAGCGAATCCGGGCAGGAACCCAGAGGCATCTTGTGCTCCGCATACCAAGCGTGGCGTATTTCGACAAAGGTGCGTATGGTGGAAGGAAAGTTCCGATACGCGCCTGGAATCAAAAACTTGAGCGCGTCAATGTCCGTGGAATCGCACTGGTTCTTCTTCGCCCGTGCAGCATTGACAAAGAACGGCATGGCATACACGGCATGACGCACAACCCGCCAGCCCAGCGGGGCCATCCCACGATCCTTGCCTTCTTGTACGCCCGACTTGTTGGTTGTGGTGAGGCGCTCAATCTCGACGGGGGAAATACTCACGCCCGGCCCAAACTGCACCACCCCGGCACTGATGAAATGATCTTGCTCGTTCGTTTTCCCCTTCTTGGCCGATTTCGGCTCTTTCTCCGCCTTATCCTTTTCTTCCTTATCTTTCTTATTGTCTTCCAAGAATGTATTGCCAAATATGCGGGCATCCCAATATTTGTTCAAAAACTCATCAGCCCCCATCTTGGCAATCTCATCGCGTCTGCGTCCGCGCTTCTCCAAAATATCAAACTCGTGTTTGCTATCACGTACAACAGCCTTTTTCAATTCTTCCCAAATGATGTTCTCGTGATCTTCCAGAGAATCCCGCAGTTTCCGTTTGAAGGAAACCGGAGAAATCAGTCCCCGTCCATCCGCATCCAAAATGCGCGGATCGCTCTCACGATCCGGATCGCCATTCGGGTTGCTATGTCGCACCTCGATAATAAGAAGTCCTGTTCCACGGTTAAACACATTGCTTGCAGTCATTGTTCAATCCTTTCCATGCGTTGTTTTGAAATGGTGAAATTCCCTGTTCTTTGTCCTGTCCTTATTCTTGCCCTTACTCCTCATCAGATTCTTTCTCTGCGGCTGGAATTCCGGCCATGTACCCCAAAAGAAGTTCCGCCCGAAAAGCGTCATCCGCCTTGCATTCTTTGAAACACCCAGTGAGTTCCGCAGTCAACTTGCCTGCTTCACGCGCATTGCGAAGCGCTTTCCGAATATTCCATTCTTTTTGCGATAGTTTCTCACCGGGTGTCTTTTTCGCCATGTTGTGCCCAGCCTCTTTAACCCATGCCGCATAAGGGGCCCAACGAAGGGCCAACATCCCGAAGGCCTTTTCTGGATTGTTCAGTGCGGTATTGAATATCTGGTTTCCCAATAACGAAGGCGGTACCTGTCCACCGCGCACACCCTCGCAATACCCCAAATGCACCACATCCGCCGCAGCCAGCAACTGCCCCAATTTAAACGCTGCATTTTCCATGTACCTGTCCTCCTTTCCTCTCAATTTGTGCAAAAGCGATCCCAACACGGTTACGGATTTCAGCGTTTCTTGCAAATCATACTTCTTGACTTCGTCCCACCCCTTCCGCAAGGCGTGTATACTCCCCGTGAGAAGTGGTGTTATGCAAACTAAACACAAATGCAGAA
>DNPO01000285.1 GCA_003501375.1 Candidatus Sumerlaeota bacterium
GGTAAAAAAAGCATCCCCCTTGTCTCCGCAGGAGACAAGGGGGATGCTTTTTTACAGACGATTGCGTGGTGCGCTTGGGGTTATTCTCCCAACGGGTTGGGCGTGTATTCACTCTCCGTTGTCGTTGATTGAGTGGGCGTTTTCACCACGGCGTTGGGTTTGGCTTTTTGCTGTGTGACAGCCGAGGTAGATACTTTTTTGTTGGCGGACTTTGTCGGGAGCGCCTTGGATTTTTTAACCACGGGTGTTCCTGTGCTTTTAGCCGTGACGGTGGACGTCGCCGTGTCTGCGCTTGCCGACTTGGCTGCGCGAACGGTGCAGCGCGAGGCCTGCACGGACGAATGGTGGAAGACGCAATAGGCGCCCACTGGATTGTTCACTTCGCTGAAACTGATCAATCCCGTTGCAAATTCCCCCGGTTTTAAGACGGTTTTTGGAAATCCAGAACCAGGCGTTGCTTCAATGGTGGTTTTTTGTGTGGGCAACAGCAGAGCAAAGTTGGAGAACTGTATCCCGATATCGCCTTGCGTCATGTTGCGGACATTGACACGTACCGCTCCGTTTTCATAACGCGCGGAAAGCCGCACATCGCGCTGGTATTTCGCCATGTCGCTCGCGGACATCTGTTCAAAATCCGCATCTTCTTTGACCAGTTTTGCCTTCGCAGAGGTTGCTGCGGTGGCTGAGGCGGTTGTTGCATCTTTCTGCTGTTGTTTGCTGCAACCGGCGGTTAACAACAACGCCAGGGTACAACAAAGAATTATCTTTTTCATCGCTTCGCTCCTTAGGGAGTACTCCTTATGATTTTTTGTCCGAATCTACCACCTGCAATGCGCGCAGAATGTCCAGCCCGTATTGCAACTGCACGTCCTTGGAAGTCGGGCGCTTTTCGACTTTTTTCTTTTTCAGGTAAAACGCCATTCCGGTATTCTCTGCGGGCTTGTCCGGTTGAACATTGGCTCCGGGTGTACCGCCATTGAGACGGATCGTTTCAGAGGTTGATGCCGTCTCATCTGCTTCAACGGCTGCATCGGGCTCCTCGTCCTTATCCTTGCTGTCCTTATCTTTTTTCTCGGCGGCCTTGGCTGCTGCGAGTAACTTATCGTTGTCTTTGCCGGGTTCGAGCAGCGGCGGATCACCCAGCAGCATGCCCTTTGCTAACAACTCGGTGTATTGCGCTGCGGGCACTTTCACCGTGATGTTGGGTGAAATACCAATCCCCTGAATGCTCTGCCCCTTTTCGCCGATGTTGTTTGGCGTGTAGTAGCGTGCCGTGGTCAGACGGATGGCGTTGGGCAGGTAGTTCCCATTCTTATCCTTCTCCAGATGCACGTTCAGCGGCATTACGCTTTGAACCAGCGCCTTGCCGAACGTGTTCTGCCCCTCGGGGCCAACCAACACGGCACGTTTGTGATCCTTGAGCGCGCCTGCGAGGATTTCTGTCGCGCTCGCACTGCCTTCGTTGATCAGCATGATCATCGGCCACTTCACCTTCATATCGTGCTTGGAGCGGTAAACCGTTTCGTTTTCTTTGGTGCGTCCCTTGGTACCAACAATTACATCCCCCTTGTTCAGGAAGAGTTCCGACACCTTGAGGCCTTCTTCCAACAATCCGCCGCTGTTGAAGCGTCCGTCCAGCACCAACGCTTGCACGCCCTGCGCTTTCATCTTGTCCAGCACGGCACTAATTTCGTCGCCGACATTTTCGCTGAACTTGGTCAGGCGGATGTAGCCGACCTTTTCCTTGGTCAGCAAATCTTTGAAGAACGGTGTGACGTAAGGCGCGTCATCCACGTTGGAATACACGCTCTGGATTTTGACCTTGTCGCGGATGATGGTGAGCGGGATGCGCTCGCGCGTTTTTTCACGCCAGAACACCAGTTTAACTTTTGTTCCAACAGGCCCGGTCAATTCTTTCACGGCTTGGGAGGAACTCATTCCCTCAGTCGAGTGGTCTTCGATTTGGATGATGCGATCCCACGCCTGCACGCCCAGTTTGGCCGAGGGCGATCCGGGGATCGGCGAGACCACAGTGAGAATGCCGTCGCGCACGTCCAAGTGGATGCCGATACCGGAGAAGGAGCCTTCGGTCGATTTTTCGAGGTCTTTAAAGTTGTCCGCATTCATGTAGGAACTGTGCGGATCAAGCGCCATGAAAATACCGCTGAGTGCCGCGTTGAACAGTTTTTCCGGGGGGACTTCATCCACGTAGCGGTTTTCGATTTGGAGAAAGATTTCCGCCATGAGTTCCGAAAAGCGGTAGTACTCATCGCCGAACTTGGCTTTGTCACCCGGTGCTTTTTTAACTTCCGGTTTAGCGGTTTCGGTAGAGGAGGTTGCAGTATCCTCCGACTTGGGTTGTTCGTCTTTGGCAGCCATGAAGGTGCAGGCGGTCATGAGGGAAATGACCACGAAAACGAGGCTACTGCGCCACCAGGCGCGGCGGGGGGAGTGGTGAAGCGGAGAAACAGGATTCATCCTGAGAAATTCCTTTCATGGGAAAACACGGTAACGCGTTGAAGTCCGGGGTGTACCTCACGCCGGGACTTCACGGAAGTTGATTATACGGAAAAGCAGTTGGTTATTCGAGAGTTTTATCGGGGAAAAACGGAGCGAGG
>DNPO01000121.1:0-2494 GCA_003501375.1 Candidatus Sumerlaeota bacterium
GACGTCATCCAGTCTTGGTTCACGAGCACGTTGCCGCGCTTATCGAGTTCCACACCAAATTTGTCCAGCAGCGGCGCATGGTCGGGGTGCAGGAAGCCCATGGCCAACGTTGCCAATTCGGCTTTGAGTTCGAACTCGGAACCGGGGATTTCCTTGAAGGAGCGACGGCCCTGCGCATCGGGTTCGCTCCACTCCAATTTGACGCACTTGACGGCGGTGAGTTTGCCGTCCTTGCCGATGAACTCCTTGGTGTTGATGCTCCACATCCGCTCGCAACCTTCGTCATGCGAGGAGGAGGTGCGCAACGTCAGCGGCCACAGCGGCCAGGGGTTCGATTCTTCGCGTTTTTCCGGGGGCTTGGGTAGCAGTTCGATTTGCGTAACGGACTTGGCACCCTGACGGTTGCTGGTGCCGATGCAGTCGGAACCAGTGTCGCCGCCGCCAATGACCACGACGTTTTTGCCCGTGGCGAGAATTGCTTCTTCGGCGGGAATTGCCTTGCCCGACACGCGCTCGTTGGATTGCTTGAGGAACTGCATGGCGAAGTACACGCCTTGGAGATCGCGTCCCGGCACCTTCAAGTCGCGCGGGTCGCGTGAACCGGTCGTGATGAGCACGGCATCGAAATGGCTGGTGAGGTAAGCGACGGAAATATCGTTGCCAACCTCCACGCCGGTTTCAAACTTGACGCCTTCGGCGGCCATCTGTTCCATGCGGCGGTCGAGAATGCTCTTGTCGAGTTTGAAGTCCGGGATGCCGTAGCGGAGCAGACCGCCGATGCGCTCATCTTTTTCAAAGAGCGTAACGTCGTGTCCGGAGCGCGCCAATTGTTGAGCGGCAGCCATGCCGGCGGGGCCGGAACCGATGACGGCAACGCGGTTGCCCGTTTTGACCGGGGCGATTTGCGGTTTGATCCAACCCTCTTTCCAGCCGCGCTCGACGATTTGCAGTTCGATCTGACGGATGGAGACCGGCTTTTCGTCGATCATCAGGGTACAGGATGCCTCGCACGGTGCGGGGCAGATGCGGCCGGTAACTTCGGGGAAGTTATTGGTGGAGTGGAGGAGTTCCAGCGCTTTTTCCCACTGGCCGCGATAGACCATATCGTTCCAGTCGGGGATGCGGTTGACGAGCGGGCAGCCGAACGAGTGGCAGTAGGGAATGCCGCAGTCCATGCAGCGGGCCGCCTGCTCGGTAAGTGCTTCGAGCGGGAGGAGTTGCTCAACCTCGCGATAGTCTTTCACGCGTTCCGCGATGGGGCGCTTGGGGGGATTTTTGCGATCAAATTCGAGAAAGCCGGTGGGTTTTGCCATGATGGTAAGATGCCTCTTTTTGTACGAGTAGTGCCGACGCCAAGCCGGCTGGTGTTGAATTTTGTGTTATGCAATCCCTGCCAAGGGAATGTTTTTATCCGTGGTGATACGACGTGATTTTACTCCAACTATTTTCAGGAGCGACCAGGTTCCCCGTCCAAACTCGGACGAAAGGGTGTCCAACGCTTCTTTTTTCTTCAGCCCCTGCTTGGTCAGTTTTTTGAAGCGGCGAATCACTTTTGCTTTTTCCGTCGCCGTCCATGCTTTGCGCTGATTGGTCAGGTGCGACGCTTCAGGGGCGCGTAACCCCGCCAGCAACTCTCCGGGCTGCACTTTTTTCATGGTGCGTTTTTGGTGCGTAAACGCGACCTTACTTTTTTCAAACCCCATCGCACGGCGGTTGAGACCAATGGCCACCTTCGCGGTGGAGAAACTGCCGAGGAACAGATCGGCCACCAAGTCGCCTTCGTTGCTGCTGTACTGGATGATCTTGGTCAGCAGTTGCGTGGGCAACTGGTTCTTGTTTTTCGTTTTGCCCGGTTGGTACTCGCGATTGATAACCCAGACGTCTTCGCGATCCTGATAATTGAGCGATCCGGTCGCGTCCGCACCCTTTTCCGTTGCACCGAAGCGGTCGAACGCGTTGAACGTAACCGGCCCGCCGGGTTTGACGTAGTACAGCAGGTGGTAGTGCGACGAGATGTATTTCTTCTGCGTCCACACGCCAAAGTTGTACTTCCAGATGAGGTGGTTGACCTCTTTCAACTTTGTCTCGCGCAGGGCGTTGAGAATGTCGCACAGGTGCGTGTAGCCAGAGACGATGTAGAGCGACCCGCCGGGGCGGAGGATGCGCGCGGCTTCGGCGATCCAGTCGCGGCTGAAAGCAGCGTACTCGGCAGCGGGCACTTCAACGTAACCGTCAAGCACGAAGTCTTCGTTGCGGTTGTAATGCTTGTGCAGATTGCCGCCATCGATACCGTAGGGCGGGTCGGTAACAATAAGGTCCACCGTGTCATCGCCGATGCGTTTGCGGCATCCGGCAATGCAGTCTTCGTTAAAGAACTGGGGGGTGGGCTTCGGTGTGGTCATTCTACTTCAGGACTCCACCAGGCTTCCAATGGGAAGTCCCGGACTTGCTGAATTCGTTCAAAATGTCGGTCGGCGCTGACGAGGGTGCAATT
>DNPO01000121.1:2844-3374 GCA_003501375.1 Candidatus Sumerlaeota bacterium
TCCTTCGGGCCAAATTTCCGGTAACAAGCGTCTTTGATGGCGGCATAAACGTTTGCGGTTTGTTTATCCACTGTGAGGATGGTAAAGCCTTTCAACACAATATCAACTTCCTCCAAGTTTTCGCGAACGCGACTGGAGGCGTGCGCCATATAATACAACTCCCCGACGACAACAACGGAAGTGGTAAGCGATTCAACGCCTATTCGCGCCACATGTCGCTCCATGCGTTTGTCGCCCTGAAGAATTCTACTGATCTGGTTGGAGTCGAGGAGAAACATGGTTTACCACTCGGTCTCCGATCTCGTTTTATAAACCAGTTCAATGCACTCCTCCAGATCGTCGCCATGCCATGCGCCAGAGGATCGTCTGAGAAATTCCTCGGTTTTTTTGTCCACACATTTTGGCAGACGTTTTTTTTTCAAAGGTTCGGACGTTGTTGCAGTGGGCAAGAGGGTTACACGCACGCGCTTGCCTTTGAACCGCGTCGCTTTGCTTTGCAATTCTTCCCAGGTGCCTTCAAACGTTCTTGG
>DNPO01000417.1:0-522 GCA_003501375.1 Candidatus Sumerlaeota bacterium
CATGTTGAGAAGGCCGCTGCATGCCTGGATTATTTTTACCGTGTGCCTGCTGATCGGGGCGGGTGTCATGGGATGGATTACGCGCGCGGCGCTGCAACTGGCCAAAACCGAGGGAGAAGCTCGCAACAATGCGGCGCTGGAAGAGAATGTGCGTCTGGCGCTCTGGCGGATGGAGTCGGCGCTTGCGCCCTTGATCGCCCAAGAGTCGGCGCGTCCGTACTATTTATACAGCCAGTATTACTCGGGTTATTATCACGGAAAAGATGGCGCGGGGAAAGTCCGCATTCCCTCTCCGCTTGCGTTGCAAAATCCGCCGTTCACGTTACTGCATTTTCAAATTGCACCATCGGGTCAAATCACCTCCCCGCAGATTGCCAATGGCAGCGCTCGTCCAGATGGACCAGAGACGGAGCGCACCTGCCGTCGTTCGCAACAGGAACTGTTGCATTTACAATCCATCTTAAAATATCCCACGTTGCTGGAACGCTTGGAAGAGGTGGAGAATGCCATGCCGATTCCCAC
>DNPO01000417.1:890-2994 GCA_003501375.1 Candidatus Sumerlaeota bacterium
GTTGCGTTGACGGAGCAAGCGAAGGGCGGCCTAAATTCTGATAAAAACGGAGATATGGTCGGAAGCGTTTCTTCTCCTACGACGGATTTTTTTGCTCAAGGAAATGCTGCTGACAGGAATGCGCCTGCGCCCATCGTACAGGCAGATATGAAAAAGGAGAAGATTGCACCTGCTTCTGCGGCGGCAGAACCACAGAAACCACTAAGTTCGAACACCAGTTCTAAATCAAGTTCCAGTAGTTCTCGCGCCCAAAGCGATATGCGTTCGCTTGGTACTGCCATTTCTGAACTGGGAGCCGGGCAGTCCGCGAATACTGCCGCATCGCAGCAATCGGCAAGTGGATTGAAACAATTGTTGGCGCAGCAGGAGGGCAATGGGACTAATCAGCAGGCTAAGAGCATTAATGAGTACCAAATGCGACAAATTAGCATGAGTAATATGAATACCGTTGCGCAGTCAGGTGCGCAGGTGCAAAACGCTACCATGCCTGTTTCGGTAGAAAAGGATAGTTTAAAGTCCGACACGGAATCACCCGATGTGCGCGAGGGGGGAATGCGCGCTTTTTGGTCGGGCGATTCACTCTTGTTGGTGCGCCGCGTTACGCTGGGAAATCAAACCTACCTGCAAGGTTGTAGTTTGGATTGGCCCGAAGTGCGCAAGTGCCTGCTGAATTCCATCCGTGATCTGTTGCCCCAGGCGTCCTTGTTGCCGATGGAGTCCACGCCTGCGCAAAATGGATCGCGACTCCTGGCTGCTTTGCCCGTGCGGCTTCAACCAGGGCATCTGCCATCTCAGGTCTCGACGCCCACCCTGCATCCCATTCAGTTTGCACTCATTATTACTTGGGTTGGTTTGGGTGTTGCCGCTATTGCGGTAGCCTTGCTCTTGGCTGGAATTCTTTCGCTCAGTGAACGACGTGCCACTTTTGTTTCCGCTGTAACGCATGAACTTCGCACGCCGCTGACCACATTGCGCATGTATTCCGAGATGTTAAGCGAGGGACGGGTACGCAGCGAGGAAAAAATTGCCCACTACCACCGCACCATCAATACTGAGGCGGGACGCTTGGCGCATTTGGTTGAGAACGTACTCAGCTACGCGCGGCTGGAACGCGGGCATCCTGGCAATCGCGCAGAAACGGCCGACCTGCCTTGTTTTCTTGAACGCATTGGTGAGCGGCTTGTCGATCGTGCGCACCAGGTGGGCATGGAACTGTCCATCGAGATGACGCCCGTTGCGCAGACCGCCGCTATTCATGCCAATCTTTCGAGCGTGGAACAAATTCTGTTTAACCTGGTGGACAACACATGCAAGTATGCGGTCTCCGCTGATGACAAACGTATTTGCTTGAATGTGGATGCGTCGGAGTATGTGGCTACGCTTTCGGTTCGTGACTTTGGGCCGGGTATTGATGCGAAAGAAAGCCGCCGCCTTTTTCGTGCCTTCCACAAATCCGCGCATGATGCCGCGCATTCAGCGCCGGGTGTTGGGCTGGGTCTTGCCCTCAGTCGTCGTCTGGCCCGTGCCATGCGGGGCGATCTTCGGCACGATGCCTCCACCCAACCTGGTGCCTGTTTCATCCTCACGCTGCCCCGTGTTCCCCGCTAACTACCAGCCCTCAATGCTGTGGGAGCGAAGCCCAGTATCATTCAATGGTTTTTCTTTTAGCAGATCATTGAAAACAAACGATTTTGTGGTATTGTTCCTCTCGGCAGCACCGCGTGCACCAGAAAGATATGCACCGTATGGGGAATCACATGATGATCAGATTTTGGCGGTGGTGATCGAAGCGGTTTGTGCAAAAGTAATCCGAAATGGAAAGTTGAGGTTAAAAACCTGAAAAAGCAGTAACGGCAAAAAACGCCCCCAGAATGTGATAAATCACATCGCATTCTGGCGCCGACGTTATTCCCTTTCCCGTTTTTATGGGTATTTTCCCGTGGATTTGCGCCGCTACTTTCTGCCGGACGCTGCGAACCATTTGCATCTAAATTCCAAACCATTTTCCTTGACAACGACTATTCAATTTTACACAATTTGGGCGTTGGTTAATAGAAAAAGTAGCAACCACAAAAGGGTGCCCCTCTGCAGTAGAATATATGAA
>DNPO01000384.1 GCA_003501375.1 Candidatus Sumerlaeota bacterium
CTGCAAAACCCTGGGTTGCACCCGGTAAAAAGAGCATTTTCCTCGACAGTTTGATGCGATAAAATGTATAAGGTAAGGGTGGATTGCGGCATGGAATACAATGAAGGCCAGCGCATAGAAAAGCATAGAGACACATGGTATCTGCGGTAGAACAAGTCCGATTGCATGTTTCCAAAAACACTGAGGCGCATAAAAAATCGCAATGGGGGCAATTTTTTACGCCTGCCAGCACTGCTCGATTTATGGCGGGCCTTTTCCGCCCTTCCCTGAGCCATGTTTGTCGTTTGCTCGATCCCGGCGCGGGGATCGGTTCTTTGTCTTGCGCATTTTTGGAACGCTATGCTTCGGATGTCCAGACATTTAAAAGCATTGCGTTGACAGCGTATGAACAGGACTCTTCGCTTCATTCTGATTTAGGTCGCATGCTTTCGCTGCATGCAAAAAAACTAAAGGTAGATTATGAAACCATCGGGGGCGATTTCATAGAGGCCTCTGTAAATCACATTCAATTTGGCGGGAAACGCTTTACGCATGTGATTGCCAATCCGCCCTACAAAAAAATCCACAGCGGTTCCGCTCACCGTCAACTCTTGCGCGAAGTCGGGATTGAAACCGTCAATTTGTACTCCGCATTTATTGCGCTTGCCGTTGAGCAAATGGAGCAGGGCGGACAAATGGTCACCATTATTCCCCGCAGTTTTTGCAACGGGCCTTATTACCGTCCCTTCCGCAATTTGCTCTTGAAACAAACAGCGATTCGTCACATTCATCTTTTTGATTCCCGCACTCAGGGGTTCAAAGATGACGATGTGTTGCAGGAGAATATTATTCTCCTGCTGGAGCGTGGCGGCAAACAGGACAAAGTGACTATCTCCACTTCGACGGATAATACATTCTGCGATTTGAAGACCCAGGCCTATCCGTTTGAATGTATCGTATCTCCAGACGATTCGGAGAAATTCATTCATATTCCGACAACCGGAGCGATGGAAAATATCCCTGCGCTATCTTCAACCATTTGTTATTCGCTGGATGAACTGGGACTCAAAGTTTCTACCGGCCCGGTCGTTGACTTCCGTTTGAAAGAACATCTGCGAGAGATGCCCGATGCCGATACGGTTCCGCTGCTGTATCCCGGACATTTTTGCGATCAGATATTGGAATGGCCTCGCTTAAATTTTAAAAAGCCCAACGCGATTGTGCAAAATGCAGAAACTGAAAAATGGCTTTATCCCACGGGGTACTATTGCGTAACTCGGCGGTTTTCCTCGAAAGAAGAGAAGCGTCGTATCATGGCAAGCGTCGTATCTCCAGAGGCTTTTCCGCAGTACAATGCCTTGGGATTTGAAAACCACCTCAATGTGTTTCATGAAAACAAACACGGATTATCCGAAGAATTAGCTCGTGGGTTGGCTGTCTTTTTAAACAGCATGGGCGTGGACGAGTGTTTTCGGCGTTTCAACGGACACACGCAGGTGAATGCAACGGATTTAAAACAGATGAAATATCCGAGTCGTACTGCGCTGATTGCCTTGGGTAAATGGGCCATAAAACAAAATACGGAATCCACACAAAACATGTTGGACGAACAACTGGAAAAACTAATCGCATGACCACGAAAAACGACCGTATCAAGGAATCTCTGCAAATTCTCATCGTCCTTGGTTTCCCACGGGCGCAACAGAATGAGCGTTCTGCGCTTTGCCTTCTTGCTTTATTGAACCTGACGCCTGAGCGGAAATGGTCGGCAGCAGAGAACCCACTGATGGGAATCACGCCTATCATGGACTGGGTTCGCGAGTATTATGAGAAGGATTATGCACCCAACACCCGCGAAACAGTGCGTCGCCAGAGTATGCACCAATTTGTGGATGCGGGAATTGCGCTCTATAATCCCGATGATCGAACCCGCCCGGTCAACAGTCCAAAGGCTGTTTATCAAGCCGAACCATCGGCCTTGAAACTGTTGCAATCATTCGGAACTCGGAGTTGGAAAAAGAATTTGGCCGCGTACCTGCAAGACCGCCAAAGTTTGGTAACGCAGTATGCCAACGCGCGAAAACAGAACCTCATTCCAGTGCAAATCGGCGCGGGTAAACAAATTACCCTCAGCCCTGGCGAGCATAGTGAACTCATTCGCGCCATCATCGAAGAATTCGCCGCCCGCTTTGTGCCTGGAAGCGTGTTGGTTTACGCCGGAGACACGGGCGACAAATGGGGATATTTCGATGCGCCCTTGATGAAACAATTGGGGGTTGCTGTTGATGCGCACGGGAAAATGCCCGATGTCGTGTTGCACTACCCTGATAAAAATTGGTTGGTACTGGTAGAATCTGTTACCAGCCATGGCCCGGTTGACGGGAAAAGACATGCGGAACTATCACGTCTCTTTGCGAAATCAACGGCGGGATTGGTTTATGTAACGGCTTTCCCTGACAGAGGAATTATGGCTCGTTACTTGGGAAACATTGCGTGGGAAACGGAAGTCTGGGTTGCGGATGCGCCCTCCCACCCCATTTACTTCAATGGGGAGCGTTTCTTTGGGTCATATTCACAATAGTCACACATGGCGAAATC
>DNPO01000050.1 GCA_003501375.1 Candidatus Sumerlaeota bacterium
GCGGTATTGACCAAACTCGGAAGTTGTTTTCGGATTCGGCCTGGGCCAGATTGCGCGTGGTTTTTCGGTAGAGCGTTGGGAATGAAAAAATGCAGCGACGCACGCTGCCCTCCAGTGCGGTTGCCAGCATCTCAAAATTACGCAGGTGCCATTCGGGCGGTGTGAGCGAGGTCAGAAGAATCGGATCGTAGCGCCACTGAAGAACGTCCGGGCCAAAGGCGGTTGCGATTTGCCGGGCGGTTTCAATGGCCTGCGCTGTGGGAGGCGTGTGCCATTCCAGTGCGCGGGGGTAACCGGTGATGGTGAGGTGACAGAGGAAACGTTGGCCTTGCGCGTGCAGGGTGCGGAGCGTCTCGAAGAAGGGCGCGTAGTTGCGTGACCAGAAAATCCAACCGAGTACGTCTTCCTGCTTGAGGGAAACGTGATATGTTTTCTTGGAGAAGGGGTTTTGTGTTTCGCAAAATCCGGAGCGGAGACACTCCTGAAACCAAGGGGTGAAGAAGGCTGGAATGTCTGTACGGCGACTGGCGGAGATGAGGACAGGATTGGGGAACATGATTTTACCACGACTCTATGTGCAAGAGCGCCCAGCGAAAGCACTCTTGCTACTCTCGCTGCGACGCGGCGGACGCAGAGAACTGCAAAAACAAAATAGAACATGGATAAACAGGATGGACAGGATTTTTATCTTCGGTTTTATCCTGTTTATCCATATTTAAAAACTTTTAAAGTTCTCCGCACTCTTCGTGGTGAGAGAATGTTATTTTTGTATTACACCTGACGGTGTTTTCCCAACGGCCTTGGAACGTACCAATGTTTCAGTGAGACGTTCTAATAACTGACGGG
Organism: Candidatus Sumerlaeota bacterium; assembly: GCA_003501375.1. Taxonomy (GTDB): domain Bacteria; phylum Sumerlaeota; class Sumerlaeia; order UBA8349; family UBA8349; genus UBA8349. The sequence goes on from DNPO01000050.1 coordinate 847, forward strand.
CTTGTTCAGGTTTCAGGGAGGGATCGTTGACCATGAAACTGAAGACGAAGCGTTGTCCTTCGCTGGAGGTGGCGTAGCCCGAGAGGTCGTATGCACCAGCGTATTGACCATGAATGGCGTGGATGCGTTGGATCATATTATGCCCACCTTTGGAATGGCGCAGGTCGGTGAACCAGTCTTCCAACACGCCATTCTCACCCGGAGTGGCGAGAGCATTTTCATAAGCAGGGCCATAATTTTGCTGCGCGGCAAATTGCAGCACGGCTGTGATGAGATTGGCCGGAAGGCTGTTTTTGCGAGACAGCCCGGAGCCATCGCGAATTTGCGGATCCCAATTATTGATGTGGCGTTTTGCGAGAAAGTTTTCCACTGCATCAATGGCACCGTTGAAGGTGGCTGGTTTGCTTGACAGGCTCTTGAACAGCATTTCAGTAATGAAGTTGTCATTGTGCTTCAGGGCCATCCCAGTGATTTCAAGCAGCGGAGGTGATGGGTAGGAGAGAATCGTCTTGGTTCCCGTTGTGAGTTTTGTTGCGTTTTTTGCGTCCTTCACGCTGGTGACGGCGGGACGACCGACCGGGAACTTTTGTTTCTCCAGCGTCTCGCGCAGCACGGTGCCAAAGTACTCGGCGGGATGGCCGATAGTGATGCGCTCATGCAAGGTGCTATGGGTGGGGATCGTCCCACTTATCAGGAGAAGATCGCCGTTTGCCTGACGGCGCAGGGAAAGAGAGGTTACGTTGTCGTTCAGCCCGGTGCGCACGTCGGAGTTTTGGGTTTTACGATAGAACTTGCTCTCTGGGGATAGTTTGATGTGGGCTGGGCTGTTACGAAACCAACCCGCAGTCAAAGTCAAATCCACACAATTTTCGTTGAAGGACAGCGCGGAGATGGGAGCCATGAATCCGTAGGCACGCTGTTTTTCCGGCCAGTCAAGGTGAAGCATTTCGTCGTCGAATGCGCTGCTATCCACGAGAATGCTTCCGTCGATGCGTTGCACACCAACGGCGCGCAAGTCATGCGCCCAGTGTTTGAAAGTACTTGCAGGATTACCGGGGATGGGCGAATAGCGTCCACCAAAGGTGGGGTCGCCGGAGCCTTTGATCACGAGGTCGCCCCAAAGAACTTTGCGTTTGTCGTCCACGCGGCCCGATGCGATCACGTCCGTCTTGTAACGGAAAGTGGGGCCAAGGGTGTCCAATGCTGCAACGGTAGTGAGGATTTTTTGGGAAGACACTGGTGGCCGTCCAAGGTCGGCGTCTTTCTCAAAAGCGAGCAGGGGGGAGTCCGCTTCCCGTACCGACACGCTGATGAGGTCCGGATGTGGCGCACGGGCCAAAATGGTTTGCATCTGATTTTGCAATATTCCCAAGTGGCCTACTCCCAAGGTAGCGGAGGTGCTGGCTACAGAGAGTTCAGGCGGGAACAGAACGGGTTCAACTTTTTTGGGGGTAGCGCAACCGGAGGTGATAACCAACGCGAGAGACAGGCAAAGGGCGCGGAAAGCAGGGGACATGGGGGAAGGCTCCTTGGGGGGAATGGTTATAGGCCTTATAAGGCCTATACGGCTTATAAGACCTATAACTTATTTTCTTCCAAACGGGGACATGCTGCGCAAGCGTTCAATGATCGCGGGCAGTTTTTCGATGACCACATTCACCTCGTCCTCGGTGGTGTAACGGCTGAGGCTGAAGCGGATGGAGCCGTGCGCGCGGGTGAACGGTACGCCCATTGCGCGGAGCACGTGCGAGGGTTCGAGCGAACCGGATGTACAAGCGCTGCCCGACGAGGCGCAAACCCCGAGGGTATCAAGCAGCAGGAGGATAGACTCCCCTTCGATAAACTCGAAACTGATGTTGGCGGTGTTGGGCAGGCGGTGTGTTTCGTCTCCGTTGACATAGGCGTTCTGGCAGCCGGTTAGCAACCCCGCTTGGAGTTTGTCGCGCAGTGCTTTGACGCTGGTGTTTTCCTTCTCCATGTTCTGCATTGCGAGTTCGCACGCCTTGCCAAAGCCAACGATGTAGGGAACATTTTCCGTACCGGCGCGCTTGCCGCTTTCCTGGTGTCCACCCTTCAGATACGGGGGCAACTTGGTGCCGCGACGGACATAGAGTGCGCCAATGCCTTTGGGGGCGTGGAGTTTGTGGCCGGAAATGGCGAGCAAATCCACGGGAAGTTTCTGCATGTCGAGCGAGAGTTTTCCCGCCGTTTGTACCGCATCGGTGTGCAGGATGACTCCGTGCGACTTGACGATCTGCGCGATTTCTTCCAATGGGAAAATAACACCCGTTTCGTTATTGGCGTGCATGATGCTGACAAGCGCGGTGTCATCGCGCAAACTACTTTCTAATTCAGACAGGCTCAAGTTGCCCTTGGCATCCACGGGTAGTTCCGTCAGTGCGTAACCGTGTTGTTCACGGAAGTAGCGGCAGGTGGTACGCACGGCAGGATGCTCCACGCGCGACGTAATGAGATGGCGCTTGGCGGGCGCAACTTCCAGCACGCCGTGAATGGAGGTGTTGTCACTCTCGGTGCCGCAGGAGGTGAAGAGAATTTCGTCCGGCGAGCAGTTGAGCAATGCTGCGACTTGTTCACGAGCGTGACGAGTCGCGTGGCCAGCCTCCCCGCCCAGCGCGTACATGCTGGAAGGGTTGCCGTACTGTTCGGTGAAAAACGGCATCATGGCTTCCACGACTTCATCGGCTACACGCGTGGTCGCATTGTTATCCAGATAAATCGGTTTCATTATTGCTTCTCCTCTTCCACCACCAGGTCATCCGCAACAAACTCCCGCAGTTTTGCCTGGATGAAGTCCTTCATGGTAACGGGCGAGGCAGGACAACTGGAACATGCGCCACGCAGCGCTACGATCACACGCGAACCTTCCACATCCACCAGTTCAATATCGCCGCCGTCTTGCACCAGCGAGGGGCGAATTTCCCGCGCGATGGTTTCGTCGATCATCTTGATCTTTTGCATCACCGTGAGACGACCGGGTTTGGACGGTTTGACGGTGGGCTTGGCTGCGGCGTTGGTGCGCAGCAGGATGCGTTCGATTTCTCCGCGGCATCCACCGCATCCGCCACCGGCTTTGCAGTAGTTTGTGACCTGCTCGACTTCGGTGAGCGAGTTTTCTTTAATGACGCGCTCGATCTCTGTTTCGGTAACGCCGAAGCAGGTGCAAACGACGCGACCCTCCAATTCAACCACTCCGGTTTTACCCGTGCGGAGGTTGGCAATGGCGGCTTCGAGCGCTTCGCGCCCCATGACGGAGCAGTGCATTTTTTGTTCCGGTAGTTCGCCCAGATAGTCGGCTATGTCCTGATTTGTTACTTTCGCCGCGCTGTCGATGGTCATGCCCTTGATGATTTCTGTGAGGGCGGATGACGAGGCAATGGCACTGGCGCAGCCGAAGGTAAGGAACTTGGCATCGACAATTTTTTCCTTCTTTTCGTCGAGGCGGAGGGTGAGTTTGAGCGCGTCGCCACAGGCGAGCGATCCGACCTCGCCCATGCAGTCGGCGTTTTCTATCTCACCCACGTTGCGCGGATTGAGGAAGTGATCTTTTACTTTTTCGGTGTAATCCCACATGATTGTTTCTCCTTGGTTGGTATAAGTCATATAAGGCTTATACGCCTTATGGTTGTTCTACATCTTTTCCAGCAGCCGTTCTGCTGCTTCTTTCCCGCTGCGAGCGGCATCTTCCACCCCATCGCCTGCGCGCCAATCGCCGCAGAACTCTACGGGGAATTCGGGCGGTGCGGCGGGAAATTCTTCGGCGGGCACTACCGAGGCGGCATTTTGCAGACGCGCCCACTCCCACCGTTTGGTACGCGCCCAACGCCATACCTCCGGCAACTGCGGGATTAGTTTTTTCGCCTCGGTGTACAACGCCACAATCGAATGTGCTTCGTCGTGATTCCACAGTTTCTCGGACAGTTACGGCGTGGCGTGTGCTACCAGTGAACTCCACCCCTCTACCCGTCGCGCGGGACATTTTTGATCCTCAAATGCCATCCACTGCAGGTGGCTTGTTGCGCTGGGCGGGTACAGTCCGTAAAATTTTTCTGGCAGCGCCACTTTGCGCAGAGCGGCGATCAGCGAGATGCAGCGTTTGTACTGCACGCGTGACATACGCTCCACGAATTGCTCGTACAGCATCGGGTGGATTGGCAGGGTCAACTGATGCGCCATGGGGGCTGGGCAAGCGACAATGACAGCATCCACGGCAGTGTCTTGCTGGCGGAGTGGTGGCTCTGTCTGAATGATAAATTTTCCGAGCGATTCATCGTGTACCACGCTGGTGACGCGAATGGAGTAGAACCCGCCGGTGGATCGGCGCAACGCTTCGGGCAGGGTCAGCATCCCTTCGGGGAAACACAGGCGATCACTCTTGGCTTCCTCGGTAACGGATTCGGTAAACGAGCCATCGGTATGTAGATCGTAAATGGGGCGTTCAATCGTTTTGGCTTCGCCATGCAGCCCACAGTCTACGATTAGTTCGCGCAGCACGGGCGAGGAACGCAGGATGAAACGATTGCCATGGTCCACCACCAGCCCGGCTTTGCGGCGCGTGTTCATGCGCCCGCCTGGTTTGTAATTACGTTCAAAAACGAGAACGCGGGCGTTTTCGCGCTTGAGGCGCCAGGCGGCGGTGAGACCCGCCATTCCTGCTCCTATGATTGCTACGTCCATGAGACGCTCCGTGTTCTCTCGAGAAATGATGCTTAAAACTTCTAATACTCCGGTTCGGTGCATCGTCCCAACGCCAGAATACAACCTGTCGCATTGTGCCGAATTACGTAAACAAACGGGTGATCTGCGCGGAAAACAGCGGGTCGCTCAAACGGATATACCGTGGCGCGAAGCACGGCCAGCGGCACGGCAGATAAATCCGAATTTTCACGTCCCATGTCTAGGTGTACCGCTTGCATCAACGTATTTAAATATAAATCATG
>DNPO01000271.1:0-195 GCA_003501375.1 Candidatus Sumerlaeota bacterium
GTATTTGACGCGGTGTGATGGAGAGTCGCATATGCGTGAGTACGGGCAGGGGAGCGCCTTTGGGGGCTGCTTGCCGTGCGGCACGAACAGCATAAGGAGTGGAATGAAACTCGTTGCAGTGGATAAGCGCGGCGTTTTCCTCGCGAAATATGTTGGCAAGGGTGCGGATTTTAAAGGGGCGCTGCAGCCAATAAC
>DNPO01000271.1:442-3147 GCA_003501375.1 Candidatus Sumerlaeota bacterium
GGGGCGCTGCAGCCAATAACGAAATTTGCGCCAAGCGTACATCTGAAGTGGGTACGTTTTAATACCGGCGTTTTGTAGCGCAGGTACGAGGTCGCCGGTGGGGTTGGTAATTACGACCGGGCGGTAGCGTTCGGGGTCGAGGTTAGTAACCAACTGCAGGAGCGAGCGGCGTGCGCCAAGAAGGCGCGAACTGGGGGATATGTAAACGATCGTTTGGGGCATGGGGGAATTAGGAATTGAGAATTAGGAATTAGGAATGAACGGCGAACTGCCTTTTTGCATTTGCTGGTCTACTGCGGCAATGACCATTTCCGCCGAAACGGCGGTCATGCAGGCATGGTGATCGTACGGGCAGTGCTTACGCATGCAGGGCGCTTCCGGGCATGCGCCGTCTTGGCGAATTAGGATTGCGCGCGGGTGGTACGGGGCGGTGGCAACGTACTCGGTCGGGCCAAAAATGGCAACAAGCGGAACGTCTTTTGCTGCGGCCAAGTGCATCAGGCCGGAGTCATTGCAGACGAATAGCGAGAGCCGGTCGCACAAGGCAATGGTCTCGCGGATGGTACATTTGCCCGCCAAGATCGTTATCGGATGTTTGGCGTGGTGGGCCATTTCTTCAGCGATGTCGCGTTCGGCTTGGCTGCCAAGAATTAACGAGTGGACGCCCCATTTTTCATACAGATGGTCCGCAACAGCGGCGAACCGCTCTGGCAACCAGCGTTTGGCGGTGCCGCCGGTTGCGCCAGGGCTGAACGCGGCAAGTGGCCGGTTTTTCGCCTCAGAGGGCAACGATTCTGCGAGAGTTTTCGTTATGGTTTCAATGGCTTCTGGTGGGGTGGGAACCGTGAGTTCGCGTGTGCCTTCGGTGCTGCAAATGGGAGAGAGAAGGTTGATGTAATACTCCACCATATGTATGCTAAGTGATTTTGAATCAGCGGCGATTGAATCCGTTAGGAGAATACCACGTCCATCCCGGTTGTATCCAACCCGTTGCTTTACTCGTCCCAGAGCCATCAGAAGCGCGGAGCCGAGTGAGTTGGGAAATGCAATACCGATATCAAATTTTTCCGCGCGAATTTTTGACGTAATTGCCAGAAAATTACGCCAGCCTTTTTTTTTGTCCTCTTCCGTCCAGAGTCGGTCAATGTCCAGGTTGGCACAATAAACATCGGCCACCCAAGGCCGGGCCATGACCGTGATATGCGCATCGGGCAGGGCATGGCGCAACAGGTGCAATGCTGGGGTTGCGAGGATGGCATCGCCAATCCAGTTGGGGGCTTTGATAAAAATTTTTTGCGTGCCGCTCATTTTCCCTTTTTATTATTCAACGGGCAAGACGCAAAAAGACGCGCATTTTGCAATGTCAACATCCTTGATCGCCATTTGCAGAGTTTGTTGACAATATCCTCGATGCCCAAATAAAGTTTGTCTTGCATATATTTTTGCACACTGCGTGTGCTTCCTCAGCACTGAACCATCAGCAGCAAACAATATTACAGCCATTGTAGCAGATGTTTCGGTGTCTTTCATGCAAAAATAGTCAAGATTTGCTTGAAGCGTGTTAGAAGTAACACGGGTAAATTTTACCTGCGAAAATGCGACCCACGCTTCGTTTTCCTTTCCGTAAAAAACCATTCCTATATCACCCTGTGTTCTCGGTGAGATGATGTCTTCCCCTGTTCTCAAGAAAATGTCTTTATTAAGACTGAATTTCTGTTGCTTGCATCTCTTCTCAAGTCCTTCCACTGAGACATTTTTCACTGTTTCAGCAAAAAGCATCCCTGCGCAACTGATGGCAATCGCGACAACACTTATTTTGATAAGAAAATTTCGTCGAGCGGATTGATTACTCATGACACGCCTTCTTCTTTTGCTGGAACTCCCATAGTTTGGCATATTTCAAAAAGACGCTGAAGGCAGCCAAGCCGCATACGATCAGACCGGGCAACCCATCGCGAAACCCCTGCTTGAGCACATATTGCTTGAAAAAGCGGAAGGCAGGACGAGCGGTCAGATGGTGCCAGCGCACGCGGGAAGTGCGTTTGGCGCGGTCTTGAGCCGACCAGGTGGTATAGCGGTCGAACTTGCCCATGTACTGGTCAAACGAGCGGAAGGTGTAATGTAGCAGTTTGTTTTTCAGGCGCCCGACCGTGCCGTCCACAATCACGTCCGCATGGACGTGGCGATCCTGATACTTGCTTTTGTCGCGCATGAAAAGGCGGATGCACTCGTCGTTTTGCCAACCGCAGAAGCGGATGCGACGCCCCATGAAGTGGTTGAGGCGACGGATGTAATAGGCTTCGTGGGTGGGGCCGGACTCCAGAAGGGTCTGAATTTCGTCGCGCAACTCCGGCGTAACGCGCTCGTCTGCATCCACCAGCAGAATCCACGGATGCGCGGCTTGGGGAATAGTCCAATTTTTCTGAGCAGCGGAGTTTACATACTCGTGTTCCAGTACCTTATGAGCCAGTTCCGAGGCGATTTTAACCGTGTCATCCTTGCTAAAAGAATCGACAACGAGGATTTCATCGGCCCAAGTGAGGCTTTCGAGGCAGGCGCGGATGTTTTCCTGTTCGTTTCCCGTGGGGACAATGGCGGTGATTTTGGGGCGTTGGCACATGGTTCTTAGTTTAAGGCGGGCTTCCGGGTTGTCAAGGTTTTTTCCTGAATTGCAAATTTGGGGGCAGGAACTCCTAAAAGTCCAA
>DNPO01000021.1 GCA_003501375.1 Candidatus Sumerlaeota bacterium
AATAAGCCAACAAGGTGGTATCCTCCCCCCGCTCCCGCAGAGGTGGCAGCGCAATAGAAACCATGTTCAGTTGTTGGTAGAGGTCCTCACGAAAACGCCCGGCGGCCACTTCGTCTTCCAGATTACAACTGGACGCAGCCAGCACGCGGACGTCCACGGGCATACTCTGCACTTCGCCCACTGGCTGGAACACGTGCGTTTGCAAAAGAGCAACCAGTTTTTCCTGAAGGGACAGCGGCATGTGACTCACTTCATCAAAAAAAACCGTCCCGCCATTGGACAAAGCAATTAAACCACCTGGTGCGGCATCTCCCCCCGAACATACCCCCTGCCCATACCCAAACAAGGTGGACTCCATCCGTTCGCTCGGAATACTTGTGCAGTCGATGACGCTGAAACACTTCTCGGCTCGCAGACTGCGATCATGGATAGCACGAGCCACTTTTTCCTTACCCGTTCCCGTTTCGCCCAAGATCAGAATCGAAGCATGAGTGGGAGCCGCCTGTGCAATAGAATGAAAGACGCCTAGCATCAGCGGGCTGCGTCCCACCAAATCCGCGTACGTGGGCGGATGCTGCGCCTGGCGCAATAAATATTCGTTTTGTGCCAACAATTGCTGGTATTCCAGCCCACGCTTGACCACCGTGCAAAGACGCGCGGGCAAAATAGGTTTTGTTAAAATATCATAAATACCTGCTTTGAAAACTTCCAGGATTTGAGCAATATCCGCCAAACCAGTCAACACCAGCACCAACGGTTTTCGGGGAAGCGCATGTATTGCATGCAAAAAGGCCAAGCCATCCATCCCGGGCATGACCAGATCGAGCAAAACAAGATCGCATGGTATCTGGTGTAACAGTTCTAACGCGGTTTTTCCGTCCCGGGCCTCCCAGCACGAATGCCCTTCTGCTCCCAATACACTTACAGCCAAATGGCGCAATCCCGCGTCATCATCAACAATAAGAATGCGTCCGGGCTGAGTAGAGAGAGGAGAGGAATCAAACATCGGAAGGTGTCTCGGATTTTCAAAATTGAAGTAGGGATATCTTCAGGCAATGAAAACATTCTAATCCAGAACTACCGTGTAATCTATCCGAACGGAGGAAATGAAACAAGAAAAACTCCCCAAGGAAAAACAAATTTTAGAACATTTCCTGTATTTTAAAAAGAGCAGATCGTACCCCCTTGTTTTTGTTTTGGTTTTCTCTTCTTGCCGTTGATTATTATTTTTGGGAGAATGCCCATATGAAAGACCTGCTCACATCACCTTGGATACTGGCACCGCTCATCCAGTTGGCAGGATTGTGGATTTTTTTCTTTGGCTACAACGTACTGGTTTGTAGTTTGCCGCGTTTGCCTTTCAAATACGTGCTCCGCTACAGCCTCTTCCTGTGCTTTGTCGTAGGACTACCGCTGAGCCTGTTGTTCGGACGACACAGCACCTGGCTGGAACCGGTGCTTTACCCGCAGACGTGGCATGGGGCACACACGGTGGTTGCGGCTGTGTTGTTGGTGGCGATGCTCATGCAAATACCCGTGACCCTGCGTATTTTACGTCCAGGCGCGGTGCGTTTTCTGAAAAAGCGGACTCTCCATGAAGTGCATTTCAAACCAAAGCCCGGGGACTGGGAATTTTACCGCAAGCAAGAAAATATCCACCAACCCCAGAGTGGAACCGTTACACACAAGGGCAAATCACTCCCCCGATATCAACGACGCGTACAGCCAGTCGATCCGCACCCGTGGATGACGCGGCTGATCCGCGCAACCTTGGCGCGGCTCGACCAAACGTATGACTTGCGGGTAATTAAAATGACCCTCGAACTTCCGCATCTGCCCACGCCATTTAACGGCTTGCGCATCGCACACTTGGCCGACAACCATTACGGCAGCGTCCTGTCGCCCCGCTGGCACGAGCATGTCGTAAAAGAAACGCTGGCGCTCAAGCCAGACTTGATCGTCCTGACCGGGGACTATACCGCCGAAGATAATTTATACCGTCAGGCAATTGAGGCACTCGCGGACTTACGCGCTCCATTGGGCGTATATGCCGTCCGTGGCAATCATGATTTTTTTAGCGAACCGGAAATCCTGGAATACTGGTTGCGCCGTACTGGAATTCGTTTGCTTTCCAACAACCACGTTGATATTGAGCGAGACGGAGCGATTTTCCGTATTTTTGGAACGGAGCATCCATACAAACGGGTTAAAAACTTCCAGCGCGTGATGAAGCCCGCACCCAACGCATTCTGCCTGGCGCTCAGCCACCTGCCCGACAATGTTTTTCATTTGGCACGCAATGGGGCGGACCTGATCCTCACCGGACATACACACGGGGGCCAATGGCGCTTACCATTTATCGGTCCCGTCATCTTCCCATCAATTTACGGACGCCGCTTCGACCTGGGGCTGCGCGAAGTCCAGGGCACGCTGCTTTATAACAGCGCCGGTTTTGGCTTGCACACCATCCCCTTCCGGTTTCACTGCCCACCGGAAATCGCCCTTTTTGAATTACAC
>DNPO01000074.1:0-419 GCA_003501375.1 Candidatus Sumerlaeota bacterium
TGGCGGAAGCGGTAGCAGATCGCGTAGCGATGCAGCAGGCCGAAAATCCGGATAGCCCGATGGCCGATATCGCGCATGGCATCCTGATGGGGGCACTTCTTAATCTCGAACTTCGTGGGTTGATCAAACAGGAACCGGGAAAGCGTTTTCGGCGCGTGCGGTAACGATTGTAAACAAAAAAATCTCTCCCGCAGCGGCACTGCGAGAGAGATTTTTTTATTTGTGCTTTGCGAGGTACTAGAAATTCACTTTGGGCGCAACGCGCTCGGCTTCGCCTTCGGTCTGGAAGAACTCTTCCTGCGTAAAGCGGAACATGCCTGCCACAATGTTTGACGGTACGGTCTGCACCTGATTATTATACGTCATCACGCAGTCATTGTAGAACTGGCGGGCAAACGCGATTTTGTTTTCGGTCGAGG
>DNPO01000074.1:709-4567 GCA_003501375.1 Candidatus Sumerlaeota bacterium
TTGGCCTTCAGGTCGGGGTAGGCCTCGGTCACGGCAAACAGCGAACGCAACGTGGAGGTTAGCATGTTATCTGCTTTGGAAATCTCCGCTACCCCTTTGGCATCAATCGCCTGTTGCCGCGCTTGGGTAACGGCTTCCAGTGTTTCACGTTCGTGCTTGATATAGCCCTTGGCGGTTTCAACGATGTTCGGAATCAAGTCGTAGCGACGCTTGAGTTGCACGTCCACCTGCGACCAGCCGTTTTTGACTTGCTGACGCCCGCGTACCAATCCGTTGTAAAGGACTACGCCAATGCCCGCCGCAACTAACACAATGACGAGTACAATCATAAGGACTGCCAGTAACACAAGAAAGAAGGTCATGATGGTTATACCTCCGGGAGATGTTAAGATGTGACGCCTTCACTTGAATTAGAGTAAGAGGGAACGCCTACGCTGTCAATGGAAAAGGGGAAAGCCTATGCCCCTTGGGGTACACCTTGCTGCCCTACACCAGATTTCAATCTGAACGTACAAGGTGTATATCTCAGTTCTGTGCAAACAATCCCGTAACCAGGAGTTCTAAAAAGCCTCAGTGAACGGCGCAAAGTAAATGCGCAGTTCCAGCAGTACACGTGGGCCAAACACCATCAGCAACCACGCGGCAAGCGCCAGATGCGGCCCAAAAGGCAGGTGCCGATGCTGTACTGCGTATTCAGGTTGCGTGGTGAGCAGGGGGGTCAAAAGGGCTTTTTCTTGTTCGGAATAGGCCCATCCACGCTCCTGCGCCGTCGCGGAATCGTCGGCCAGATATGCCTGGGCTTCTTCATCGGTTAACGCGGTATGCGAGGAACTATTTCCATTTAATTTTTTCGTCTGCAACAAGCCGTGAACAATAGCCCCCACGCCCCAGATGGTGCCCAGCAACGATGCGACGAAGATGGTCAGAATTGCCAACTTCCATCCCATAAATGCGCCAATGAGCGCGAGCAATTTCACATCACCAAACCCCATCGCGGGCTTGCGGAAAGCCAGCGTTCCCGCCACGCCAATTCCCCAGATAAATCCCGCACCTGCGGCGGCACCAATGACCGAGTTTGCTACCGACGCCCACCAGTGTGTAACGGCAAACGGCCCGCTGATGGAGGGCAGCCAGGTCTTTGCCAGAACAGATGGTGTTTGCTCGGGCATAAACGGCAACACCAGTGCGAATACGATGCCAGCCACGGTTCCGCCCAGACTGATGCGATCCAGAATAATCCAGTTGTCAATATCGGTTAGTGCGGCGATCAATAACAACCCGGTGAAAACCAGATAAATCGGCATGGCCCAGGAGAGTTGGTATTGATAAAAAACTGCGGCAAAAAGCAACCCGGTAACAAACTCCACAATGGCGTAGCGAACGCTGAAGGGCGATTTGCAATCGCGGCATCGCCCCCCCAGAAACAGGTAGGCGAACACGGGGCAGTTGTCATACCACCGCACGGGCGAACCACAGTGATAGCAGTAGGACCCCGGCAACCAGATGGATTGTCCGGCGGGCATGCGATAAACGCAGACGTTGAAGAAACTGCCCCAGAGCAGGCCCATCATTCCAAAGAATAACACCTGGTGAAACAGCGGTACGTTTTCAAGCACAAGCATTCGGCATTTCTCCTCACTTTATCGGCCCGCAAAAAAACTCACACCTTGTTGCTTGCGTGCGGTTGCATGTACTCCACCCACTCCCGGTGCATGTTGATCTTGGTTTCAATATCCCGGATTTCGCCACGCATATCCATCTGCCGTGCCCGCGCTTCTTTGTCGGATATTGCTCCCGCGTTGCGCAACCGGTCAATTTCATTCTGACGCGTATGCGCTTCTTCCAACTGCGCTTTTGCCAAAGTCAACTCGTCTTTTTCCTGATCGAACAGCGCATTCAACTCCGTTTGTACCTCTTTGATTTTGGCTGTCAGGGCTGTGTATTCTGACTCATACCGCGCGCGCAACTCCATATACAGGTCTTCGCTCACGGCATCACGCGTGCTTTCCAGTGCAACCATCTCGCCCTTTTTACGCGCAAACTGCTGGCGCAAGTTTTCCATCTCGCGCACCACGGGCGGCATACCGCTCTTCCAATCCACCAGTTCCCGCTTGATTTCAAAAACGCGATCTTTTAGCGTGTCCAGCCCCAGCGCCTCGCTCTTTTCCCGTACTGACTCAGCCATTTGACTGGACTGCACTTTTTTCTTCATGCTGTGCCACAAGCCTTTTTTAGGCGACGCAGATTGCTTCGGCGATGTTTCAGGGACGGCATCATCCGTGTCTTCGTTTTCAAACAAATCACCCGCTGCCACGGCCAGTTCGCCGGAACGCGGCTGCACCTCGGGATGCGTGAAAAGCAATGACCGCTTGCGGTAAAACATCACACCGACAAGCACGATCAGAAATACCGCTATTAACTGAGTGAGAATCCCCACTTGGAAGGGCAGAGGCGGGCTGTCGGTGTCGAATTTTGTCATCAATTTGCTGGACAGGTACAGCGAGATGGAAAGCAGCAAGAAGAACAACAACAGGTTGGGCAGTAGCCAGCCAATAGAATTTGCCAGGTTGCCGAAAACGCGTTTCCAGCGATAATTGGTTTTGCAAGCCACAAAAAACAAGGCGCAGGTCACCAGCACCAACACCCCACCGGATAGTTTAATAAAGGCGTCCAACTGGTGCAATTTAACGTAGTCTTCAAACCAGAAGGACATCTGGTGGCAAAGAACCGACGCGATAATCAGCGCCACCGCAGGGATTACCAATTCGCGCATGAACGCCAGCAGTACCTGGCCAATATCCGCCACCAGTGCTAACACCGTGGCCAGCAGGTAGCGCACCATTTCTTCCAAAGCGTCAATGAAACTATTCGCCCACTGCGCGATGCGGAAGGCGGAGCGGACAAACGCACTTTCCCTGGCCAGTTCCGCCGGAGGGCGAGTGGCTGCTTTTACATGGCGTTTGCTCAGGATGGCGCCGCGCAGAGCAGAAAAAACGACAATTTCAAAAAGAAAAATACGCAGGCTGGTGGCGCTGAACAACGCGCTTGATTGTTCAATGGTCTTGCGGCTGGAACTTTTGAGAAACTCGTTCAAGCCAGTCATATCATCCGACAAGATGTGCCAACGAATCATCGGTTCGAGCAAGGCTACCGCGGCCAGGATCACTCCAAATCCAACGCCCAAGGCAATCAGCACCAAGCGGTATGCGTTGACCCAGCCATAGCGTTTTCCCCAGATATAATAGGTCGGGCCACATATAAGTAAGAGCACTCCCGTTGCAATACCGCTCGCCCAGAGTGGCTCTGCCAATACCGAATCCTGAAAATCATTCAGGCTGACAAAAATAATGCCCAGTTGATCTTGGTGCATCAAAAAGAAAAATCCGAAGAAAAACCCGAGGACCCCAGCATACCACAGGCTAAATCGTGCTCCAACACCCCATCCCACTGGAGCGGTAAACAGCGTGAATTGAGTGAAAAAAATGGAAAACAACAGATAAAGCGGCCAGTTCCAGTTTACCCAGAGTTGATCGCGGAAATGAAACGACAATAGCAGCGTGGTAAACGCCGCGGAGATATTGCACGTCACCCGCCACCGGCTCAAATGCGCCCGTGGTGTCCCGCACTTCTCGCAAAGCAAATAGGGCAACTCATTCTCATGTGCACAAGACGGACATGCCATAAATCTTTCCAACGCAGCACCCATTTTGTTCCTCCCGAAACAAGGGCCGGACTTTTGCATCCAACCACCCTAATGTCATATCACATTCTCGTCACCGCCGACAACTTCAAAACCTCTGCCGTAAATTTGCGCGACTTTGAAACTCTTCTGCCACTCTTGTCCAAGATAATTTTTCC
>DNPO01000386.1:0-420 GCA_003501375.1 Candidatus Sumerlaeota bacterium
TGCCACCGCACTCCAAAGAGTTTACATTTTCCACCCGATCAACGCCAGCAGCCCCACTAATAAAAACTTGCCGCCGACAATGACCTCAAACGTGATGCCATGCATAATGGCGCGCTTGTGGAAAAGGTACAGGTAGCCGCATGTGTACAAAATCGGCAGGAGCATCAGCCAGCCAGCCCGAGTAAAAACGCCCGACCAGAGCGCCGTCAGCATCGCCGCAAAAAGCAGGGCGGTTAACGCCGCCAACAAAACCTTGGTACGTTCTTTACCAATGACTATCGGAATTGTCTCGCGCCCAACCAACTGATCGGTCTGTATCTCACGCAAATCGAACACCACCGACCGAATGAACACCAGCGTGAAAACATAGAAAAATGCGATGCCCGCATTGAGTAACGAACGTGGTTGCGTCAACACATC
>DNPO01000386.1:655-3054 GCA_003501375.1 Candidatus Sumerlaeota bacterium
GCGCATTGAGTAACGAACGTGGTTCCGTCAACACATCCAGCGGCGAGCCATTGCTGAGTTGCGCGAATAGCGGCAATGCCGCCAGTACCACTGCCCAGGCACCGCCCATGAACAGGTCTTTCGAGCCGGGGATTTCCGCGAGTCGGCGGCGTCCGAAAAAAGGTGTGAGAATGCGCGGAACAAAAGTGAGCCGGTGTAACACGCCGGTTATTACCGCCAGCGACATGAGACCAAACGCCCAGATATTCATTCTAAAGGACAGCGCCAACGATCCAACAGCCGCAGCCAGTCCGAATGCCAAAAGAACGCGCCCAAAACGCAGGTGAAATCTCCAACGTAGCGGATCGGTGTAGCGCTCCGTATCGCGCTCCGACCGAATATTGAGCGTGTGCATGGCGAAAATATAAAGCGTTCCCGCAACAATGGCCACGAATGGAAAACTGGCGCGCGCGGCGTGCGGGTACAGCACCGCGCACCCGAGGCCCAAACCAAAGGCGCCCAGCGCCGCGAAGAGGTGCGTGTTCAACAAAAATTTGATAAAGTTAGCAACATGCCGTTTCAAGAACGGTTCATCCTGCAGCGCCGCTTCCTTGAGTCGCTCGGCCACTTCCACAATCATCCAGTTAGGAGTGGACGCGCCAGCGGTTAACCCCACGGTTTTTTTGCCGTGCAGTTGTTTCAAATCCAGTTCGTCTGAAGTCTCAATGTGAAAAGTCGGCGTCCCCGTTTCGGCGGCGAGTTCCGCTAACCGAACGGTGTTTGCGCTGTTCTTGCCGCCCACCACCACCATCGCGTCGGACATATTTGCGATACGAATGGTTTCCGCTTGGCGTTTTTCGGTCGAGTTGCAAATGGTGCAATCTTTCTGGCAATCCGGCCAGCGCTTTTGCACACACGCCAGCAGGTTCTCAAAGTGCGATTCGCTCTGCGTGGTCTGCGAGACGACATAGACCTTTGGCATATCGGGCAACGCGGCGACATCTTCCTCGGTCGCAACCACGTAGCCCTTGCCCTGAGCATACCCCAGCAATCCCATCACTTCCGCATGCCCATGATCGCCGACGATGATGATATGCTCGCCCGCCGCCACGTGTTTGGCAATCAGGCGCTGGATGCGGATAACGTGTGGGCAGGTGGCATCCACCACGCAAAAACCGCACCCGCCGAGTTCCTGTTTTTCCGTTGGCGTAATGCCGTGTGCGCGAATAACCACGGTGCCCTTGCCATCGAACGGCTGTTTTTTGTCCAGCGGCTCAATTCCTTTTCCGCGCAGCATCTCGATAACTTGCGGGTTATGAATGAGCGGACCATGCGTTCGAACGGGTTTGGGGCTTTTCCGCATTTGCCCCAGCACCGTCTGCATGGCACGTCGAACGCCCATGCAAAAACCGGCGGTGTTGGCCAGCAAAATTTTCATTCAATCAATTCTCCTCACACCCAAAAAACGAGAAATAGACAGGATTTACAAGATTAACAAGATTAGAAACCGATTTTTAAAATCTTGTTAATCTTGTAAATCCTGTCTATTTTTTTACCTGTTTTATTCCCCGGTTTCGGCGTTGCTGCCGCGCTCGCCACTCAGTACACCGCGCTTGCTACCCTCGATAAACGCAATGATCTCGCCTACTTCCGGGCCAAAGTTGCCGGATTTCAGCGCATCTAACGCGCGCGGCACACTGTTGCCCTGCCGGTACAGAATGCGGAACGCCTGTTTGATTTCGGTACGCGCTGCCTGCGAGATTCCCGCGCGCCGCATGCCGACAATATTCATCCCCGCGACGTGATTGACGGCGGACGCCATCATAAACGGCGGCAGGTCTTTGGAAATACCAGACAGGCCCTGCATCATCGCGCCGCGCCCGATGCGCACAAACTGGTGGACGGTGGCGTTGCCGGAAATAACCACGTTATCTCCAACTTCAACGTGTCCCGCCAGCATGCAGCCGTTGGTGAGAATGATCTTGCTGCCCAGCACGCAGTCGTGGCCGACGTGGCTGCCGGTCATGAAGAAACAATCGCTGCCCACACGGGTTTCGGACTCGACCTTGAAGGGACGGTGGATCGTTACGTTTTCGCGAAAGACGTTGTTGTTGCCGATGAACGTGCGGGTCGGCTCGCCTTTGTAAGCCAGGTGCTGCGGTACACCGCCGATGACGGCATAGGAATAAATTTCGTTATTATCACCGATGGTGGTTCCGGCATGGATGGAAACGAAGGGGTGGATTTTGTTGCCCGCACCGATTTTGACGTCCTTGTCGATAATGACATAGGGGCCGATTTCGGTGGTGGGGTCGATTTGTGCGGAAGGGTCGATGATAGCGGTCGGATGGATGGGCATGGAAAACCTCGCGAGAATGTGCGTGATGCAGGCAACGGCCTGCCGGGGGACACGCCCCCAA
>DNPO01000479.1 GCA_003501375.1 Candidatus Sumerlaeota bacterium
CGTCCGATATTCCGGTGCGATTGAACCTGGACCATCTTCGCGACCAGCCGGAAACGCCCATCATTCAGGCGCTGTTGGTATCCAGCCTGCGGGTACAGGCCATGTTGGAGAATCAGAAAAAATAACAGGCTGCTGCAGAATGGTAGAGCCAAAACGAACAAGCCCAGCAAGGGCGGCATGAGGTAAATAAGCCGCCCTTGCTGGGCTTGTATTGTTTTTTTCACGCCTAATCTGCTATGCGTGCGGTTGAAGGCGTTGCATTAAGTCACACAATTCGGCGCGAATTCCCCGCAATGTCACTTGACGCGACGCAGGTTCGGCAACGGCAGATGCAGAGGCAATGCGGTGACGCTTAGCCGGACGTGCGGCATCGCGCAATTCGCGGATTTTTAATCGTGCTCCGGCGATGGTAAACTTCTGCTCGTACAACAACGAGCGAATCTGAAGAATCAGATCAATATCCACCTGACGATAGCGCCGCTGGTCATTGCGATCTTTCTCCGGGGTCAGTTCCTGGAATTCTGTTTCCCAATACCGCAAGACATGCGGCTTCACCCCCGCAATTTGAGCGGCTTCCTGGATGCGGTAAAAGAGTTTACGCGGATAGTTGGGGTTGGCGGGAACAGATTCGTCTACGGACGGGAAAGTTAGTTCCGACATAAGGAGGCTCCTGTAGGAAAAAGAACGGGCAAAATCAGCCGAGCAGTGACCGGAGTATGGAATAGACAAAAACGAAGCCCTCTTGGCTGAGAGAGAACCGCCGACAAACGTCCAGCGGAATAGGGCTTCTGGCCGAGTTGTATTCTGGCACGCGTCCCGGGATTTTTGCAATAGGAAATTCTTTTTCTGTCGCCACCTGGGAGGTACTAAAAACTTGCCATAAAAAAACGTCTTTAGGGTTTGAATCGCACGCCCTCCGCATGGTAGCCTGATACCCGTGGGCGTTATGCTTAAACGGTTACGTCTACAAAAACTCCCCGCTGTTGCGGCGATGCCGTGGTGGACACTTGCGGGGTGGATGCGGTGGGTGGCTTGTATAGCGCAGCACCATCATCTGTCTCCGTTTTCTGCATCATGCTGCGGTCAAACTGTGAAAAGTCGCTGCTATGCCGGAGGTTCAGACTGCTTTCCGTACTTTCTGAGGATGACGTTACAGTCGTTGATACAGTAGCCGTAGCCGCCTGTGTCCGCGTTGATCCCTGCGCTTCCACATCGATGATCGGATTTTGCGCACGGCGCGACGATTCCTCGGCCAGCCGCGAGCGGTACTGGGCCAGCAGGGTTTCTCGCGCTTGAGAAACCTGCTCGGAGGGAATAGAATACCCGGAAGAAGCCATGCGCTCTTACCTCACGTCCGATTACAAGGAAGATTATATCCCATGCTGAACCTCTCAAACAACAAAATTCTCGTTTTACTCCCCCTTCTGCTGGTGTTGACCACTTTCGCCTTTGCACAAAAAGATAAGGCAAACGGAACTCCGTCGCCCCAGTCAATCACAGTCGTTGTTGCCCCCACCGGATCGCATCCCGAAACGCTCGCCACCAGTTGTAGCATGAGCATTTCCGATTTCAGCGCCCTTAACCCCAGCATCAAGCCGAAATCCTCGATAGAAGAGGGCGCTGCCGTTCGAGTCAATAAAAATGCCTGGTCCGAAGCACGCTCTAAAAACCTGGGCCTTGAACTCTGCCGTGGCGTGCAAGGACGCAAGGAAATCGCCATCACACTGGACTGCGGCTACCCCACTAAAGATAATTTGAACCGCATGCTGGACCTGCTGGACAAGCACCAGATCAAAGCCACTTTCTTTTTGACCGGTATGTTCCTGAAAAAACTGCCTGACGCACCCGCCCGCATTGTGGCTCGTGGACACGAACTAGGCAACCATACGATGACACATCCGCACAGTCCGAAACTGACGGTCGAAAAATTCCGTCAGGAATTGGACGGGGTGGAGACGTTGTCGGCGGCATCCGCCACCTCTGTTACTACCTATCAAAAGCAAGCGACCGCTTTCCCGTGCAGCACCAAGCCCTTCTGGCGTCCGCCGTTTGGCGAGCGCAGCAAGGAAAATGTCCGTACTGCCGCTGAACTAGGATTTCGCTCGGTTTACTGGACGATTGATACGCTGGACTGGATGACCGACAAGGACGCAAAAGATGGAAAAGGTGCCACGCCGGATTCGATTTTCCAACGTTTGTGCGAGCGGCCTTTCACCAAGGCTGCGCCAGGTTCCGACCCGCTCGATGGCGCAATCGTATTGATGCACTTGGCCGGACAGGCTACCCCCGAGGCGCTGGAACGCATCATTCCGCACCTGAAAGAAAAAGGCTACACGTTCGTTACGCTCAACAAAATGCTGGAACCGTAGGCGAAAAAATTAACCGCTAATAAACGCTAATGGCCGCTAATAAAACAAGATGTTGTTTTATTGGCGGCCATTAGCGTTTATTAGCGGTTTTTCTTTACATGGTTTTCTTGCACCGGCGCGACGGTTTGTGTTTTAATAATCTGCGTTCTTGCAACGTGCGTCCCTTTTTACCGCTATTCTGGAGCCCTTCTTATGTCCATCAAACTCAGGGAGATTTTGGACGGTGCGTCGCGATTTGCAGCGTCCGACGTCCATCTTTCCGAAGGCCATCCGCCCACCGTACGCGTCCACGGCATCTTGCGCATTGTCCAGGCGCCACCGCTCGACCATGAAACAATGGTGGAGTACCTCAACGAGATCATGCCGCCGATCCACGCTCCATTGATGGAAAAAAATCGCTGCGCCGATTTTGCCTATTGCATCGGCGAGGAACGGCGCTACCGCGTCAGTTCGTATTACGAGCGCGGCAAGATGAAAATCGTCCTGCGCAACATTCCGATGACCATTCCCACCTTGGAAGAAATTGACCTGCCGGAAACGCTGAAAACGATCGCGCTACTGAATCAGGGCATGGTGTTGGTTACGGGCGCGACGGGTAGCGGTAAATCGACTTCGTTGGCATCCATGATTCAGTACGCCAATTCGGTGCGAAGCCTTTGCATCATCACCATAGAAGACCCCATTGAATTTGTGCATCATAATAACAAAAGTATTGTAACGCAGCGCGAGGTCGGCGTGGACGTGCTCAGTTTCAACGCGGGCCTGGTACAGGCGTTGCGTCAAGACCCGGATGTGATTCTGATCGGCGAAATGCGCGACGTGGACACCATGCGCGTGGCGATTAAGTCGGCGGAAACGGGCCACCTGGTTTTCAGTACATTGCATACCACCAATGCTGTGCAAACGGTGGAGCGCATCATTGCAACGTTTAACGCGGAAGAGCGCGACATGGTGCGCGAGCAAATCGCATATAATATGAAGTCCGCCATTTCGCAACGCCTTGTCCGCCGCGTCGGTGGTCAGGGGCGTATCGCCGCAATGGAAATTATGATCGTCAATGGCTCGATCCAGAAACTCATTTACGATGACCGTATCCGCGACATTCCCGGCATCATTGCCGGACGGCAGGACGGCATGATGAAATTTGATCAGTCGCTGGCCGACTTGGTGCGCGCACAAAAAGTCGATCAGGCCGAGGCGGAAACCGCCTGTGACGATGTCGCGGCACTGCGCCGCTTCATCAAAGGAAAAACCGCCACCGGAGAAAGCGGCGGTATTATTGGCGGCTGGTAAGCGGCAGTTGTGCCGCCTCTCTTTGTTCACTGATTGCCATGCTCTAATGTATTGGTTTTGTTTTAGCCCCAACGGGGCGTAATGAGATAGCCCAGGGCAAGCGAAGCGCAGCCCTGGGTAACATTCCCAGCAGAAAGATAGCCCTGTAAGGGCGTCATGAAAAAATGTTAACCATTGGGCTTTTCAATTTCCCAAAGCAAAGAATGTCGCCCTTTGTATGTTGGAAGTGCG
>DNPO01000035.1 GCA_003501375.1 Candidatus Sumerlaeota bacterium
AGATCATGAAGACGCAAAATCGTAGATGTTGGACCCGTTTGGTCAAAACCGCCCTGTGCGCCGCATTGGGTGGCGCTTTGTTGATGAGTAGCGCTCTCGCCGCGGAGGCGAAAAAGGCGGCGGGCAAGGTCAATGTGTACATGTATTCCGAGTACATCGACCCGGAAATCCCCAAGGAATTTGAGAAGAAAACTGGCATCAAGGTGCAGATCGACGTATACGAAGCCGCCGAGGAAATGGTGGCGAAGATGCAGCAGGGTGGTGTGAGCCAGTATGATGTGGTCGTTGCACCCAACCACTGGATTCCCGTGCTGAAGACCCTCAAACTGATCCAGCCGCTCGACAAGGCGAAGATTCCCAACTACAAAAATATCGATACGCAGTTCAGCAAACAAGTTTACGACCCGGATGATTCGCTGAGCGCACCCTACCAGTGGGGCACGATTGGTTTGATCTATCGCAAGGACAAGGTGAAGAATTTTGTCCCCAGTTGGAAGTCGCTGTTTGACGAAACGAGCCAACCGCAGGGTTTCTACCTCATGGACGAGATGCGTCCCATGATGAGCGCTGCGCTGATTTCACTCGGCAAGGGCATCAACACCAAGGATTCCGCCGATCTGAAAGCGGCGGGTGAAAAATTGCTCAAAGCCAAAACCAGCAAAAAATGCTTGGGTTTAGCCGCCGGTGTGGATGGTAAGAACAAGGTCGTGGCCGGTGATGCGGCGTTGGCGCTCGTCTACAATGGCGATGCGGTGCGCGGCATGGCAGAGAACGACAAGGTGGACTTCGTGGTTCCCGAAGAAGGCACGATGATTTGGGTGGACTGCATGACCCTTTCCGCCAAGGCCCCAAACGCTGCTGCTGCACATCAGTTTATCGACTATATTTTGGATCCCAAGGTGGGCGCGCAGTTGTCCAACTTCAACCGTTACGCCACACCGAACAAGGCAAGCCTGGCGGGTATCAAGGATGAGGATAAGAAAAACACGGCGATTTACCCCACGCCCGACCAAATGAAGAAACTTCAGTATTTGCAAGACCTGGGCAAAGACAACCAGTTGTACGATGAAATCTGGACAAGTGTGAAGTCCAAATAATTTGTTTTGTTCGGGGTGTATATTTTCTGACGCCTGAAAGCGCACTCGCTTTCAGGCGTTTTTTTGTGATATGTCAACGATATGCTAATTTTATCCTAAATTAGTATATCCTTTGTCGAGAGTCACTCTACCAGGTATTCCTCAAGCAGATTTGCACCGTCGGAGTCTCTTTTCCAAGAAATAAACAGCCACTCCACAATATTCTTGGAGATGGTTCTCAACATCTCGCCTGTTCCAACGAGTTATTAAGTTTCGAATTTCTTTTTCTGAGCGTGGGCCACTTTTGCGCGATAATGCCTCCTCGACCGATTTCCATACTGATTTTCGGTTTTCTTTCAATCGCGCCCAGTTCAGGTTCAAAACCGCATTGATTTCTTCATCAAATCTTGAGTCTTCTGAACCGATAGTTCCATTTGCGAGATAGGAAATTTTCATGCGCTGCACATGATGGGGATTGGATGGGTTGTAAGAAATGTCGCGGTTCCCCTTTTTTGTGTCACAGTGTTGATTTTGAGGCGGTTGTTCTTCTTGCCCACCCGTACAACAGCCCAACATATTCGCATAGTCGAGTTGTTCTCCATCATGTTTTGCCTGACTGTGCCAGTGTTCCACTTTCATCGAACTTTTGGTAATACGCTGCATACAATAAGCGCAGAGGTGGCCTTGCTCTTCGAGAAGTTGTTCACGAATCTTGTCCTTCACTGGCGTGAAATTGGGCCCATCGTAATTAGCGTCAGGATACAGTGCAAGTTCAATTGGCGTGGGTCTCTTATCAATCGCTCTCATTCCTGATCTCCTTCGTCAGGCTCCAGCATGGCGATAAGCGATTGAGCGCGGACAGTCTCCGGGATGCTACCCTTAAGTTCTTCCTGCAATTCGGTTATTTTATTTTTTGCTTCTGGGAATTCTTCATCATCAATCAGACGAAATATGCTCGTAAGTTTTGCAGTAACGCCTTCGTTACGGCTTTTTGTTCCCATTGCTTCTTCCAGAATTTCGGAGGAATCGAGTCCAAATGCTTGGCTCGGCGTGGTGGCGCTAAGACCATATTCTGGATCAACAAAAAGTAAACGAATGCAGTCTGCTTGTACCTCACCGTAAACCTGTGGCGAATGGGTAGAGACGATGAATTGACAATTCGGAAATGTGTCTGTCAAAGCAGTAATAACCCGACGTTGCCAAGCGGGATGCAAGTGCAAATCGATTTCGTCGATAAGCACAATTCCTTCTCCCTGTAGCACATCTTTTCTGTTGGGGTTTGCAATGGCAAGTCTTCGGGCTAGGTCCCCGACCATCGCAAACAAACATTTTTCGCCATCAGACATTTGATCCACGCGAAGTTTTTTACCATCTTTTGTTACTTCCATCCGCAGGGGGTTTCTTTTTACCGAGATATTGGAAAACTCCGGCACGAAAGCCTCGATCGCTTTACGAACAGCCTTTAGTTGTGGGTCTTCAATTGTTTTTTTAGATTCTCGAAAATGTTCGTTTTCAATATCTTCACGGTTACGATACCATTCAAAGAATTCTCGAAATTTTGTACCGCTGGAAAGAGAGCCATTATATGCTGCCAGCAAGTCAAAATTGTGACGGGTTCGAATTTTTAAAGGGATATCCAAAACGGAACGGCCTGTAGAATAATATACAAACAATGGAACATTGATTCGTGCATCATTTTGCTCAATTTGGGACTGAATCTCGCTGGCCCACCCAATCAACTCTTTCAAAGCCGCTGCCTTCATTTTTGAGAAAAGACTAACGGTTCGCCCTTTTCGGGCTTGTCGTAATCGCCAAGTAATTTCCTGTGTCGAATTGCCTTGGCAGGTGAGTTCCAGCGTTGCTGAACTTTCTCTGTTGCAGATGTCAGTTTCCTGAATTTTACGAATTCCCGCATTTGATCCTTGCAATCGAACAATTGCCCGAGAAAGCAAAATTGCCATGGCATCTATAATGGTTGTTTTACCTGCGCCATTGACACCGACGAGGAGCGTGATCTTAGGATTCAGATCAATAGAAAGGTTTTTGGCACTTCGAAAATTTTCCAAAGTCAGTTTTGATGCTTTCATGTTTTGCTCCCTGCAAAATGCTTCATCGCTTTGAGTGCCCCTTGGAATATGACCTTACAATTAGCAGAAACTACTATCGCTGATGCTAACGATAAAAGATTTCTTCTGTCAAGACGAATAAATTCGACGGTGTGGGAGTTGTTGGGGACAACTGTCCTTTGGATAGTATCACACTTATTGTGTGTGATAATTTCACGGATTGTGTTTGCGGTGAGGCGGGGGATGTGCTACGAAGGGGGAATGTTCCGTTGGTTGTCGGCATTGTCCCGCGTCTGACACAGTATGTTTTCAACCGCTCGCTATGGTTGGATGAATCGTTTTTTTGCGCTGAATTTTACGGAACGCTCTTTTACGGGGCTGTTTCACATCCGCTCGATTACGATCAGTCTGCGCCCATTGGTGTGCTGCTTGCATGGCAAGAGGAGGGGAAAGTAACGTATACGAATTCTTACTGGGATACGGATACATCCGGCCTGGAGAATTCCGTGTTGGGAACCCGCAAAGGTACGGGGGATATGACCAAGTCCAGCGTTCTCTCTGACTTGGGCTTGGACACCAGCGTCTGGGGATGGAATGCTTCGATCAACAACGGGTATCCGTATTTGCTCTGGTCCGTCAAATAACGCAACCACAACAGACAGAAGTAAAACCACCCCGGATGATGCCAACGGTATCCTCCGGGGAGTTTTTTTTAGATCACACGTTGCACAAACCCCTTGACGAAAAATTTCCTCTCCTTGTATTATACGACTACGGTAGTCGTGCTTGACGCCCAAGGAATTCTTATGAAAATCTCGATGAAAACCGATTACGCGCTGCGGTGTCTGTTTATGCTGGTGGAGCGCTATGAAACAGGGCCGATTCCCATTCGGGAAATCGCCGAACGCAATGATATTCCCAAGCGCTTTTTGGAGCATATTCTGCTCGACATGAAGTCACAGGGCTGGGTGGAGAGCATTCCCGG
>DNPO01000244.1 GCA_003501375.1 Candidatus Sumerlaeota bacterium
GGGAAAGCGCCTTCCGCGTGCGATTCTTTGCGCCGTTTGCGCTCCTCTTCAATGGGCAGGAGCAACAGACTTTGAAAACAGTTGGCCTCAATGCCAAACGTGTTGTAGTGCCAGCGTTCGTGCAGGTCGAATAGAGCGCTGATCTGCTGGGTAGGCGCAGCGCGTTTGAGCCAGAGGTCGAGCACGTAAAAATAGCCGTGCGGGTCGAGTCCGACCGTAGCAATGGCAGCGTAGTCGCCTTGTTTTTTTGACGCGGAACGTCCGGTGGCGGCGTCGAGAAATCCGGCGATGAGAAGGTTGGAAAGGGGAAGGGGGGTGGGCATGGGGCGTCAGTTTTTTCTGTCAAAACGAAAAATTTACCACAGAGACACAGAGGCACAGAGAAGTGCAACAACAAAAAGAACATGGATAAACAGGATGGACAGGATTTTTGTTTTTCATCTGTTTATCCTGTAAATCCTGTGTATCCATGTTTAATAGGGTGTGAATTTCTCTGTGCCTCTGTGGTGATTTTTTTGGCATTAGTAAATGATATTGCTATCGTGAATCTGGAATTTAATCGCGCGGGCAAGATCGAAGAACGCTTCTTCGGAAGCGGAAGGGCTGTTCTGTTTTTCTTTGAAAAATGCCGCGCGCCCGTGAGTGGTCAGTTGCGTCATCAGTTCATAATAATCTTCTTTGGACTGCCACTGCACGCGGGTGCCGCGTAACATTTCGGCGCGGTTTTGATTGAAGAATGCGCGGGCAGTTTCGAGGCGTTCGGCATCGCTTAAATTGGTGAAGCGTTTGCGCCACTCCTCCCACAGGTCGGTGCGCTCGGCAAACTGGTCAATGGATTTAAAGATGTATGATTCGAAATCGGGGCGCCGGAGCAGGCGAGCAAGCAACGAATCCGGGTGCAACAGCGTGCCGATGATTTCTACGGCGGTGTAGGTGTCGCCAATGTTTTCGATCACTTCGTTGTACCACTCATAGAGTTTATCGCGTCGGTCGGAACTGTAGGCTGATTTACTATCTTCAATATCGTCCAGCAGCACGAGCGTGGGGCGCCACTGCCGATGCGAAATTCCGCGGATTTCGGTTCCGGCGGAGTACACGTCGATTTGCACATTGTTCACCTGGATACTTTTGTCCGTCCACTGCCCGCGCCGGGCCAGTTCTTCGCGAAACACATCCTTTAATAATCGGTTGGCCTCCAGTTCGGACTTGATATTCTTGAGTCGCTGCTCGGCCTGTTTGAGCGTGGCGGATAAGATAATAATGTATCCCTCCCGCGCATAGAGCGTGGCGTGCAGGGGAATGATCAAGGTCTCAAAGGTGGACTTGGCGTAACCGCGCGGTGCGGCAATAGCGGTACGACGGGGTGGACGCGATTCCAACGGACCGTTGGTGAAGTGCTTGCGATAGAGACGGAAAAACTCACGGTGCATGCGTCCGAACGGCAGACGGGCGTGGTGCGGAAAAAACAGGCGGGCGAATCCGCGAATGTCATTTTCACAAAAGTTCCGAATCAGCGTCTCCGTCTCCTTCGGCGGCTTCGTCTTGTTCGAGGAGTCGTATAGCGTCGTGAATTCTTTCAGCGTTCGTGGCTTCGGATCGGACATCGGATGCGGAATTCTCCAGTTTGTTGAGGTCGAGGCGGATCGCGCGGCGAGCGTCCTGAATGCGCTTGAGCACCGCCGAGGCGGTGTTGAGTTCGCGCAGGCCGGGCGCGGACGCTTCGGGATCGGGTGGTTGGTGGAGCCAGTCGGAAATTTGCTCCTGCAATTGGTGCCAGAGAGCGTCCTGCTGTTCGAGAAGGGCGGCGAGAGGGATCATGTAAAATCAAAATCTTTCTATCCGCAGATTGCGCAGATGCCGCAGATTAAAAAACCAAAAAACAAAACCATCTATTCACAGATTACACAGATTTTTAGCCAGAGAATTTAGGTCGAGGTATCCAAGATTTGTCTAATGATAAAAAGTCAGAAAAGGCTTCAGGCGTTTTGGCACAACTCCATCTTGTTCCCATTTTTTAATTCCCTATGAAAAAATCTGTGTAATCTGTGGATTACTGTTTTTGGGGGTGTTTTTTTTAATCTGCGGCATCTGCACAATCTGCGGATAGACGGGTTTCTGTAATTTTAACACCACTGCACAGAGGCAGTGGAGGCATTATTGAGGCGATGAGGACGGAAAACCATTCCCGTACAATGCTTAATCTGCCTTAAACCCTTTTTTTCCTTGCACTTTCCCCAACGAGTCCCTAAACTGTGCCCGGCTTGGGGTATCCCCAACTGGAAGGACGGGGTTTTGCCCTGAATCCAGGTCGCTTAAGCCGGCGGCCCACCATTTCATGATTCCCTGCGAGCAGGAGACGCGACGTGACTGACACTGTTCAAGAAAAAATGCAAGAAGAGAAGGTTCCTTTTACCCTGAAAGAGACCCGCGAAGAGGAAGGCTCCGTGCGCCGTTGCGTCGTGGAAACCCCGCGCGATGTCTTTGATGCCAAACTGGCAGAAATCCTGAAAGACCTGCGTAAAAACGTAGTGCTGGATGGTTTCCGTCCCGGAAAAGCCCCGCTGCAACTCCTCAGAAACCGCTTTGGCAAGGACGCCCAGCAGGACGCCCTCACCGCGATGGCGGAAAATATTGGTAAGCAAATCGTTGAGTCGGAAAAACTGGAATTGATCGCCGAACCGCAACTCGCGGGCAGCACGGTCGAGGCCGGCAACCCCGTCACCATCGAAGTCGATGTGGAATACCGCCCCGTGCTTGATCCCTCCGGTTACACCGGTGGCGAGTACGAAGTGGAATCCGTCGAAGTCGCGGACGAAACGATTGAAAACGAAGTGAAGCATATTCAGGAATCTAACGCGACGTTCGAGTCCAAAGAGAAGGCGTTTGAGAAGGGCGACGCCGTCACTGTAGACATGCACGTTACCGACGTTACGGGCAAGCCGATGGAATCGCTCTGCCGCGAAAACGTGTTCCTGCGCGATCCTCAGTCGGCCCTGCTGCCCGAAGTGTCCGAGAAGTTAATCGGTACCAAAGCGGGCGATGTGTTCGAGGCGAAGGTCAGCCGCACTGTCAAGAACCGCAAGGGTGAAGATGTCACGCACGAGGATACCTACAAGGTCTCCGTCAAGGAAGTTAAAGTGCGCGTGCTGCCCACGCTGGATGATGAGTTTGCCAAGGATTTGGGTGATTTTGCGACGCTGGCTGATCTCAAGAGCCGCATCCGTAAAGACCTGGAAGAGCAAACCGAGCAGCGCAAACGTGGTCAGGCTGTTGGCAAGATTCTCGACAAGGTGATCGAAGACAACAAGTTTGACGCTCCCCGCAGCATCGTGGCGCATCAACAATACCAGGCCGCCATGCGCGACATGCAGATGATGGAACGCAGCGGAATGGACTTGGAGTCGATGGGCATTTCCGTTGAGAAGTACTTGGCTGACGCCCGCGTCAACGCCGAGCGCTTCGTCAAGATCAACCTGCTGCTGAACGCCATCGCTGACAAAGAAAAACTCGAAGTCACCGAAGAAGATATTGAGAAGGAAATCGCCCGCC
This sequence comes from Candidatus Sumerlaeota bacterium, assembly GCA_003501375.1. Lineage (GTDB taxonomy): Bacteria > Sumerlaeota > Sumerlaeia > UBA8349 > UBA8349 > UBA8349. Next base: position 3,550 of record DNPO01000244.1, read on the forward strand.
GCGCCGAGACCGAGGGCCGTAAGCCCCTCGCCATCCGCGCCAAGTTGGAAGCCGAGAAGCGCTTGGAGCAGTTCAAGCGTGAGTTGCTGGTGAACAAGGTGGAAGATTTCCTGATGGAGAAGAACCAGATCAAGATTGTCGCTCCGAAGGAAGAAACCAAGGCCGAATAATTCGACCGGATTTCTGCTTGGTACTCTGACGCGGGGCGGCTCATGTGGGCTGCCCCGCGTTTTGCATTCAGTCCATTAAAAAAAGGAAAAACATCATGTCCTATTATGTCCCGATAGTGATTGAACAAAGCGAACGCGGCGAGCGTTCCTATGATATTTACTCGCGCCTGCTCAAGGACCGCGTTATTTTCCTCGGTTCCGAAGTCAACGATCAGGTGGCCAACAGCATCATCGCCCAGATGCTTTTCCTGGAGTACGATGATCCCGATAAGGATATCACGCTCTACATCAACAGCCCCGGTGGTTCCGTGACCGCAGGCTTGGCGATTTACGACACGATGCAGTTCTTGAAGCCGGACGTAACCACCACGGTGGTGGGCCAAGCGGCAAGCATGGGCGCGGTATTGCTGGCGGCGGGTGCTGCGGGCAAGCGCTTTGCCCTTCCCCACGCGCGGATCATGATCCACCAGCCGATGGGCGGTTTCCAGGGCCAAGTTACTGACATCGAAATTCAAACGCGTGAAATGCGCCACTTGAAAGACCGCTTGAATGCGATTCTGGCCAAGCACACGGGCAAGCCGATTGAGCAGATCGAGAAAGACACCGACCGCGATAACTTCATGCGCGCGGAAGATGCCATTGCCTATGGCTTGATCGATGCGGTTATGGAAAAACGCGGTGGGCTGAATAAAAACAACAAGTAACACCCTGGGGGCGCTGCCCCCAGCCCTCGCAAAACTTTCGAAAACCAGAGAACGTCCATTTGAAAAGTGCTGAGAGGTGACGTAGTTTTCAATCTACGCCACCTCTCAGCACTTTTCAAATGGACGTTCTCTGGTTTTCGAAAGTTTTGCGA
>DNPO01000257.1 GCA_003501375.1 Candidatus Sumerlaeota bacterium
GAAAAACACCCCCAACCGCATTCTGGCGCTACTTGCCAGCAACGCCAAGGTGGACATTCGTTTCACCCTGCGTGCGCGCGATAAAAACGCGCTGGCCAAAGAAACCAAATCCTTCTCCAAGGAAATTCTGAAGCGAGTCCCACGCGGCTGCGTATATGGACACGATACGGAAACGCTCGAAGAAGTCGTTTTCAACCTCCTCCGTCAGGCGAATAAACGCATTGCTTTTGCGGAATCCTGCACGGGTGGCTACATCGCAAAACGCATCACGGACATACCGGGAAGTTCTGAAGTCTTCATGGAAAGTTGGGTCAATTACAGCAACGAAGCCAAGCGTAAACGCCTGGGCGTTCGCGCTGCCACGCTCTCGCGTTACGGAGCGGTCAGTCAGGAAACAGCAAGAGAAATGGCCATTGGAGCGCTGGAGCGTTCCGATGCCGACATTGCCGTTTCCGTCACAGGCATTGCCGGCCCCGGCGGTGGCACTCCCGAAAAACCACTCGGACTTGTCTGGTACGGCCTCGCCTGGAAATCCGAATCGGGCCACGACGCGCCCCATGTGGAAACATTCAAGACCATCACGCCCTTTGGACGCGACCTCACCCGACAGTTCGCCGCCCACCGCGCGCTGGATTTGGTACGTCGCCATTTGATGGGATTGCCGCTGGAACTTTAAGCGTCCCAGCATTCCCCTTGTTTTTTCGATCCCTTTTATGGCTTAATACCACTCATGAACGACGTGCCCACCAAGTCCCCTTCCCCTAAAGCCATCTCGCGCCTGCGCAAGCGGCAAGCCCCCACGCCGCCATCGCGTAACAAAACGTTACTCATGGTGGGCCTCATTTTCCTCGCGCTGGCTTCCAGTTTCATCTTCTCCCACCGGGGGGAAAACACGCAGGAATTTATCAAACAACTCTACAGCCCTGTCGTCGCCATCATCATTTTCTTCTTGGCGCTTGAGTACATCATCCTTAAGGGACGTGATCGCTCCCGCGTGCTCCACATTGAGTTGGAACAGGCGCGCGAAAAACGGCAATCCGATTTGGAATTCCTGCGCAAACTTGATTCTCAGTTGCTCCACATGCAAAACAAGTTGCATACGCTGGAAACACAACTGGAAAATGCCGAATCTAATCCCCCGCAGGAAATCCAACAGCACGTCCGCGTCCTGCGCGAAAGCATCGCAGAACTCCAGAGCGATCTCGCGGCAAGATTCTAATTTTACGCCGATTCTTTGTATTCTGTTGTTGTTACCGCAACGGCCCGTATGGCGCCTTCTGGAATTTCTCGTCCAATATTTGAATGCTCATAATTTTCTTCACCATTTCGGTGGCTCCATCCGCCTCCCAGACCACTTTTTTCTGAGGCGTAATCTCAAACGCCAGCGGCTGGTTCTTTGCTGCGTTTAACTCGGGCACATTGCAAATGATCGTATTTCCATTGGGCAGCCGCTGCACCCCCGCTACAAATCCCAACGGGTTGCCAGGAATCTCATCCTTCTTCACTTCCCAGACCACCTTGTCCCAAAAATCGATTTCATACACCCGGTGCGCGTCACCGCATGCCACCACGGTATTTCCATTGGGCAAACGCACCGCCGCATAGCGTCCGCCAGGCATTGTGCGCAACCATTCCCCCTTCTCATTAAACTCCATTGCATCGCCACCGTACCGCTGCTGCGTAGCCAAATACGTGTTCAATGCCGTTTTGCGCACCATCCGCGCCTGCTCATGCGCCAACCCACTGAGTTTAATCGACACAGTCTTTTTGATTTCTTTCTTATTCGTCATTTCATAAATTTTTGTTTGCCCATTGGGGAACGATTCCGCAATCAAATACAACCCATCAGAGAGCGGTTGCACACCATAGACCTCAGCACGTTTCGATGCAGAATACTCCCAGACAATGCTTTTACCCTTGTCCTTGTCCGCCTTCACTTCCCGCTTCTTTTTATCCACCGTGATTTCGCGCGCACCTTCTTTGAAGGAAAAAAACACATTTCCATTCGACAGCAGCCACGCGTCATAAACTTCCTGCATTGGTTCTAACAAGTATTCCCATTCCGTATCACCCATCTCATTTACTATCGCAATGGAGTTACCACCCGCTCTTAAAAAGCGATGCACCGCCTTTGGTTCTTCATCTTGGGCGACTGCTCCCCCACTCCAGACAAGCGACAGCAAGCAAAGTATTACCGACAAAAAGAAACGCTTCTTCATAATCCACTCTCTCCCTCTACTTAGTGACTTCTTCCCCAGCCACATCACCTGACCACAGGGGCACGCCAAAAACATCATGGATCAAATAATACGCGACCGGCACGCCCAGCAACATTCCCCACACTCCAAATGCGTGATGCCCAACAAAAAGAATGATTAAAACAAGCACCGGATTCAATTTTAAATGGTGTCCATAGATCAATGGGTTCAGCAAATACGCTTCAATCAAATGAATGAGAATAACCAAAACAATCACTCCGACCACACAAGAAAGGCCATGCGCATTCAGCGCCACCAACACAATCGGCGTGGTAGAAATAAACACCCCCAGCACGGGAATGAAACTGCACAGAAAAACAATCAGACTCAAGACCGCCAAGGACGGAACGCCCAAAACAATCAAGCCAATCATCGTCAGCACCGTATTACACACCGCGATCATAGCCTGCGCCTGCATGGCGCGCCCCAGCACTAAACCAAATTGAACAATGGGCTGCGCGGTTTGCTCGTAAAAAGATTCCAAGCGCGAATGTTTCAAATTATGGAGTTCCTGCAATAACCGCGTGGTATCCATCGTAATCAAAAAAGAAAAAAGCAGGGCAAACAAAAGCGTGACAGACCCCCGCCAAATCCCCCCCAAATACTTGGGTGCCTGCTCCAAAATCATCCCGCCCTCTTGCGAAATGAGTTTATTAATCATCCGCTCATCTTGTTCCTCATCCAGAACATCCGATAGAGTGGCAGTGTCCAAAGTCCCACTCGTCGTCCAGTCGGCGTACTTCTTTTCCAGCATTGCCAAATGGACTGCATCCACCGTGACTGTTGTCGCCTTGTCAGCATCAGCGCTTGTCGTTTCTGTCTTTTTATCCTTATCCTCGGTAATGGCACCCTGTACCACCGACATGATCGCATTGTCTAAACTGGGATTGGTTTTGGCAAGATTGCGCTTCACTTCTATTAAACGAGTTTCCATATCCCCCATTTTTCCAAGCAGCCCCTCGGCCTCGTGCTTCACCTGTGGCACCACGACACGCACAAAGGAAGCCAATCCCAAGGCAAACAGGGCAAACACACCAACAATCGCCAATCGACGCGGCAAACGTAAACGCTGTTGCGCAAAACGAACCAGGGGCGCGGCAAGGAAAGAAATGACAAATGTCAAAAAAATCAGCGCGAAGAAATCGTGCATTGTCCACAACAGCCCAAAGAAAATAATCCAAGTCAATGCCCGGCGATTATGCCGATAAAATGCTTCCATTTGAAAACCCATGTTCTTACTCTCCTGTGGTGGGCGCAGATTTGCGGAACTTTCTTATCACCATTTGAAACGCTTCGCGCAAGTCTGGAACTTGCAACAAAAACGCAGCGGTGAAATAAACCCCAACAGATATGATAATAACCACGGATAGAAGGAAAAGTCCAGTCAGATGCGAATGCGGCACAAGAGTATACAGTCCATGCCACATTCCCCATGCCGCTGCGCCCATCACGCATGCCGCTGCGAACGTCTTCAACGCCGTGATGGTAACCGTCGCATCCCAGAGTTTCATGCCGCGACGCGTCAAAATAATTTGCAGCAACACCGTATTCAACGCCACGCCTAACGTGTTCGCCAGCGCCAAGCCCCCATGCCCCAAATGCTCTTTCAAATAGGGCGTAAAAACCACGGTTACGTTCAGCGCGATATTCAACAACATGGCCGCAGCGCCCGTCCACACCGTCGTTTTGATATCCTTGCGCGCGTAGTACAGCGGCAGCAAAATCTGCTGCATGCCCCACCAGATCAGCGCGGGCGCATAGAATAGCAAGGCCCAGTAAGCCTTTTCCGTCGCCACCGCATCCCAATTTTTCCGTTGGAACAAAACCTCCACCATCGGATGCCCCAGCGCCATAAAAGCCAGCATCGCGGGCATGAAAAGAATCAGCACGATGCGAAAAGCAAAACGTACCAGATTCTCCAAATCCTCCCGCCGATTCTGAAGTACGTATTGCGACAACTGCGGCAAAATCGCCGTTCCAAGCGCCCCGGCGATGATCGCCACCGGCATCTGAACCAAATGGTTGCTATACATGAGACATGGGATATATCCCTCGCCGAGTTTGGTGGCAAAGGCCCGGCTAATCGTTACATTGATTTGCGCCACGGCCATGCCAAACGTGGCGGGCAGCATCATCAGGTACAATTCCTTCATGTGCGACGACGCGGGTTGCAAGCGCAGCGTATAGCGAAATCCGCGTTGCATCAGCGGCGGAAGCATGATGACCAGTCGGATGAAAACGCCCAGCAAAACGGCGTAGCCCATGATGCAGGCAAACAGATGTACATCCTTTATTTTGCTACTGAGCAGCGCCACAATAATCATGGTGATATTGAGCGAACTGGAGCCGAGCGACGGCATGGTGAAATGCCGCAGACTATGACAAAACCCCATCATCAACGCGCTGAGCGCTAACATAATCTGAAACGGAAACATAATGCGCGTCAGTTCCGCGCCCAAGCGAATCGCTTCCGTATCGCCCCGCTCGACATACCCATACCCCAAAATGGAAAATAGCAGCGGGGCGAAAGCCATACCGAGCAGCGTTAAAACGCTGGTAAATAGACCAATGGTCGTGAGCGCGTTGCTGGCAAATAGCCAGCCGCGCTTCTCCCCCATCTCCGCCCGCACGCGCGAAAAGATTGGCACAATGAACGCCGACAGGCTTCCTTCCCCCAGCACGCGCCGCGTCAGGTTTGGTAATTCAAACGCGATCAGAAAAATATCGCCGATGCGCGACGCCCCAAAAACAGACGCCAATGCCATGTCGCGAAAGAGCCCCAAAAAACGGCTCAGCAGCGTGAGCACGCCCACGATTCCCGCCGCCTGAAGAAATGGTTTCTTTTCGCTCATGAAATTCCTGGCCTAAAAAAACAAAAAAGAATCCACAGATTTCACAGATTACACAGATTTAAAAATTAACAATTTGATTTTTTAATCTGTGTAATCTGCGAAATCTGTGGATAGTAGTGTTTGGAGTTTTCGTTCCTCTTTACATCCCGCCCTGCTTCAGACGCCGGACCGCTTCCACGCAATTTTCGGTCGGAGTAGTCAACGAGAA
>DNPO01000242.1:0-166 GCA_003501375.1 Candidatus Sumerlaeota bacterium
GCTGGTTGGTCGGATTCAGCACGGAATCGCCCATGCCACGCAATACGTTTTGATAATCCATCAGCAATTTGGGCATGGTACGCCCGAGCGCGAGCTCGTCCTGCGCTGCACCGAGCAAATAGTAATAACGTGTGTTTTCCGGGGAATATTTGTACAGCACATCACG
>DNPO01000242.1:452-13523 GCA_003501375.1 Candidatus Sumerlaeota bacterium
GCCTTGTCCCACTCGCCCTGCCGCTCGAATCGCTTGGCAGCAAACAAATAAAGGTATGTCTGAAGTCGCGCAATTTCGCGCGTGAAGGTCTCGTTCGAGAAGCCCTGAAAAATTTGCTGGGTCGAAACCAGCAATGGTTGCACGGTCTTAACATCCCCCGCGAGCAATGCTTGTTTGATGCGAGCAAGTTGCAGCATCGAAAGCGAAACAGGGTCTTGACGGAGTGCGCTTTCCAACGCAGTAACCATTTTGGGCGAAAGCATCACCTGCGTAATCAAGTCGCGCCCGTAGGGATCAGAACGCTCGGACTCCAGATAAAAGAGCAGCGATTCAGCAACGCCCAGCGCGCCCGGCCCGCCCTCCTGCAGCATGCGCTGCGCGGTGTCAATGGCAGGGGTAAACTGCCGTGCCTTCACCAGGGTTTGCAGCATTTCTTCAGAGAGACGTACACGGGATGCGCTGGCTTCACTGGAGGGGGAACTTTCCGTAAACGGTATCACGCGCAAAATTGCCGAGGTCGGATGCCCGGCTTTTTCCAGCGTCAGTAAAATTTCCACCACCTTCGTCTGATTTTCCGGGCGGGCAAAAGGATTACCCGGTTTGGAAAGGTGTTCGGAGAAGTACGGGTCTTCAAACAGATCGAGCACGGCATCCACTACCGCAGGATGCGAACCAAATTGTTTGGCAAGACGCAGCATATTCTCCAAACAACCCGCAACGTTCCCATTGCGCAGAGCGGCATGCGCCTCGGCCCAGAGACGGATAAGCGGCAGATTATGCGTTTGCAAAATCGCCAGTGGCCCACGCTGAGGCGCTTCCATGGCAGTCTCAATGGCGTCGCCGCTGGGCGGCATCGGTTCCTGCGAGGAAGGGGCAGAACGTCGCGCACCAGCATTTAGAAACAGTTGACGTGCCTTGTCGAAATCACGCTGCTCAAAACATGCCAGCATACCGCGTTGCACCGCAGGTTGCGACAGGTCGAGCGTGGAAGTGGTCGGAATGACCTTACCGCTCGGGGGAAGCAACGTATCCAATGTGTTGAGTACATTCAGCGCCTCAGCGTAACGGGCTTTTTTACGCAACTGGGCGGCATGGTGAATCCGTACCCGGATAACGCGTCCCGGTTCCGGCTCGGCCTTTTCCAACAAGGCATAAACAGCTTCGGCTTCGCGCTCCTTCCCTGTTTCGTAAAGACGCTCGGCCTGAGCCAGATAGCCTTCCGCGCTAAAAAAGGAGTAATTAAATTCGGCCTGCAGGGTGGGAGCCAGCGCAATGCCGTTACCCTCCACCACAGCAGCAAACTTAGCGGTAGAACTCAACGCGGGATGATCCAGCGAAAAACCATTAGGCCGAAAAGGTCGTTCGGCTTCAAGTTTTCCCGAATGCCGCCCGCGCCATTGCGGGAACATCTGGAGCCCTTTGTCGGAACGATAAAACAACGCGCCCGAAGAACTGTAACTGAGCAGATTGGAAATGGACGGGCCAGCGGCAAGCAACTTGTTTTCACGGGTGATCAGGTCATAAGCATGCAGGTTGACGCGGGGTTGGTCTTTCAGCATGTCGCGTTCCACGTACAGCAACTGATCGCCCGCGCTGTCCCATGCAATGTCCAGGTCTTCTTGGTACTGCAACGCCGGATCAACGGGAGCCAGCATCACAGGTTCGCGCCCGGGTGAGGACAACCAAAGTTGTATGTCGCCAGTATCGATGGAAAAGTAGGCAAGGGATTCACCACCCGGCTGCACCATCGGATTCCAAACGCTCCCCGCGCGGGTATCCAACGCCTGCACCGACAGCGTCTCGGGGTCAAGTTCAAACAAATTCAGTTTGTCGTTCCGGGTGGAAAGAAATGCCAGTTTGCGCCCATCCAGTGCCCACTGGGGGGAACTGTCCAACGCAGGGTGGTCGGTCAGACGCTTGCGCGTGCCGTCCAGATTGATCAAGTAAATATCCCAGCCTTGTCCAACATCCATCGCAGCAGCGATCTGGTTCTTACCCGGACGCCAGGCAAAGTCGTTCCCTTTGACCGAGCCACGCACCACGAGAAGCGGCTTGCGGGAATCCGCATCATCCACATAAAGCGTTCCCTCGTTATCCAACGACGCGAGGTAACGCCCGTCTGATGAAAAAGCAACGTGAACGATTTCCGTAGATGCGGGAAGCAGGGACGGGGCAGCGGCAACGCAAAGTGCCAGCAGGAGGGCCCGGATGCGGGGGAAGGAAAAGTGGTCAGACAAAAACGAAGGACGTTGGTAACGGCTTTCGTTGCAACTATCCATAGTCGTATATCTCAATGGAAAACTCGCCTGTACATCAGGTCTGTTTTCCCTGTTTGCTCGACAAGGGCGCCGAACAGGAGGGGAGATTATAGCCCCTGTCCGCGTGTGATGCTTTATATTATAAGAAGCAACACAATTGGTCAAGAGGCAAACGGGGAAAATAAAATGGGAAAATTGCTCACAAAGGATTAGGCAGCAGAAGAGTTTCAAGGTCGCGAAACGGCCCCTTTGGAGTGCGGTGGCACGACACCGCTTTGCCGTTACACGACATGTCGTGCGCAGTTTGTTGGTGTTGATGGGTTGTTTTCCCGAGCAAAAAAACAACAGGGAAGTAAAAGCAAAACCGCGCGACATGTCGCGCAACGGCAAAGCGGCAGCATGCTGCCGCACTCCAAAAGAAGGGGTGCCTCTTACTTTGCTCCCCTGTTTAGGCAATTCGCGCCAGCACCGTTGCCATGCGCCCGGCATGCTCGCCATTGCGCCGGTACGAATGGAACAGGTCGGGGTGTTCCACGGTGCAACGCGTATCCACTTCAATATTTTGGGGCAATAACCCACACTTTACCAATTCACAGCGATTAATCTCCGACAAATCCAGATGCCGTCCGCCCGAACCGCCGATGGCATGGGTATGCGCCTCAAAATGCGCCCGAAAATCCTCCGCGATTTCGGCGCTCACTTGATAGCAATCCGCACACACCGAGGGTGCAATCCATGCGAGCAAATTCTGAGGGGTTGCGCCATGCGCCTGCATGGCTTCGACCACAAGGCGCGTGATTTCCAGACGCGTTCCGACGCGCCCGGCATGCACCACAGCCAACAGACGCGTGACCGGGTCCACCAGTGCAATCGGCACGCAGTCGGCGGTGAAAGAACCAAGCACCACGCCAGCATCGGGGGTGATGAGCGCATCCACCCCATCAATAGCATGCACGCGGCAATCCTCGGGTAAAGACGCTTTTTCTACAAACGCAATCGCGTTGCCATGCGGCTGACAGCCATGAACAAACGGGAAGTCGGGCAGCCCGGCAAGGGCAGAAATCCGCGAGGCAAATGACGGGCGCGGTTCAGCGGGAGCACAGGCGTCCTTGGGGGTAATGCCAGCAACCAGCCAAGGCAAAGAGGCAAAGATAGAGGCAGGGATGAGGGCAGAGGGATGAGGGATGAAACTGCGTTCGCTATCCACAGTCTCATTTTTTATATTTTCAGTTTTATCCCAGTTTTTTTCATCCCTCATCCCTCTGCCCTCATCCCTTATTCGTGTCTCGGTTCTACGCCGATAAGATTGCGCACAAAGAAATCCGCGCGGCGACGGATGCCATAGGGCGATTCGCACGCGCCGTGTCCCTTGCCGGGGAAGACCAACAAATCGAAATCCTTATCGGCTTTGATCAGCGCATTTACCACTTGCATGGTCGATGCCGGGTCCACGTTTTCGTCCGCTTCACCGACGCACAGCATCAGTTTGCCCTGGAGTTTGTGCGCATCAACAACGTTGGATTGCGCGGCATACTCAGGGCCAACCGGCCAGCCCATCCACTGTTCGTTCCACCAGATTTTATCCATGCGATTATCGTGGCAGCCGCAGTCCGACACGGCGGCTTTGTAGAAATCGTTGTGGTCGAGCAGGGCGCGGGTTGAGTTCTGCCCCCCGGCGGATCCGCCGTAGATCCCCACACGCGTGAGGTCCATGTAGGGGTATTTTCCCGCTGCGGCCTTCATCCACAAAATGCGATCTGGGAAACCAGAATCAGCCAGATTTTTGTAGCAAACATCGTGGAATTTTTTCGAGCGGTTCGATGTGCCCATCCCGTCAATTTGTACTACAATGAAACCCAACTCGGTCATTGCCTGCTGCCCTTGCAGGGTGCGGAATCCCTTGGGCACGAAGGAGTTGTGCGGGCCGGCGTAGATGTATTCCAGAACCGGATACTTCTTGGCCGGGTCGAGATTGGTCGGGCGGTAAATCACGCCGTAAATATCGGTTGAGCCGTCGCGTCCCTTGGCGACAAAAGGCTCGGGTGCTTTCCATCCGGTTTTCAGCAGTTCCGACCAGTCGGCTTGTTCCAGTTGGCAAACTAATTTGCCATCTTCGGTGCGTCGGAGCTCGCTAACGGGCGGGTTGTTAACACGCGACCAGCAGTCCACAAAAAACTTGCGGTCGGGCGAATACTTGATGGTGTGGGTACCGTTGCCCTCAGTTAAAACCGTCATGCCCGTTCCGTCAAAATTCGCGCGACACAGGTGCAGGTAATACGGGTCTTGCTCCGGGCGAACGCCGCCCGCGTAGAAATACACCTGGCGCTTTTCCGCGTCGATTTTTTCGACACTGCGCACCACCCACTCGCCCTTGCTGATCTGATTTTTCACCTGGCCCGTTTTGGCGTCGTAGAGATACAGGTGGTTCCAGCCATCGCGTTCCGACATCCAGATGATCTCATCGCTATCGTCCAGATATTCCAAATACAACTTACCCGAGTAGCAAATGAAGGTCTTGCTCTGTTCATCGACGATGGGTTGCACAGCGCCCGATGCCGCGTCCACCGCCAGCACGCGCAAAATTTGGTGCCCGCGCTGATTATAAAGGAAGAAGAAACGGTTGGAGTCCTTGGCCCAATGCACCTCGCTGATGCTCCAAGGGTTGGGGAATAACGCATCGGATACCGCGATATGCTTGCGCGTGGTGAGATCGAACAGTTGCGGCTTGGAGAGCGGAATTTTGTCCCCCGCTTTGAGATAATTATACGCATGCAGTTTCGGCTGTATCTGCTTCTCCGGTGATGATTCGACGTAATACACTTTGTGGTCATCACCACGCAGCGTTCGCAAAGCAACCAGTTTTTTAGAATCCGGCGACCAGAAAAGATCCCCGGAATACGCATCCTCAGCCGTGCCGTCTTCGCTGAGCGCAAACGCTTCCTGCGTGTCTATTTTCTGCGCATACACATTGTGATCTTTGAAAAAAGCGCGCCATTGCCCGTCGGGCGATTTTGCCTCGTCCGGGGCGGGCGGGCGTGGCCCACCACGCTTGCCCCGTTTGGTAGGCGGCGCTGGAGTGCCCGTGTCCTCTGGTTGCGCACCATTGATGATGGCGAACCCGAGATTGGCTTCGGCTTCAAAAACGCCCAGGGTTTTTCCGCCCGCATTATTCACCATCCAAACATGCCCGGTAAAAGTGTGGTGCGTGGATATTTCACCCGGCTGAATCTTGCCGTAAGGAGAGGGGTTCCCGCTGTTGTCGAGCCAGAAGAGTTCCACTTCCGCTTCTGTTTTATTAAGGAAGGTAATATAGGTTTCTTCATCGGATATTTTGCTGGGATGCGGGGCGAGGGTCGGCTTCAGTTGCAGCTTCGGCCCCTTGCCACTCTTGTCTTCGCTTAATTCCTGTGTTTTCAGGTTGTAAGCCCACGCCTTGCCTTCGCTCCAAAGGGTAATGGCGGAGTGATCTTCGTTGTAATCAATTTCTTCAACGGGCAAACTCTGTGGGTTGATCTCTTTGCCTTTTGCCTTGCTAAGCACTGCGGCTACTTTTGCATGGTCAAATGCCAATTCCCGCGAGCCTTTTGTGGCATTCACCAGCACAAATTCCCATGCCTTTTCAGCGATGGTATTGCGATACCAAAATTGCGTATTGCTGGGAAGCCAATGCGGTGTAACACTTGTCTTGAAAACTTTATTTGTCGTTGTGCGTTCCATCTTTTCTGCTCGTTCATAGTCTGCTTTGCTTCCATCTGCCAGCGCGACTGCACCAAAAATTATGGAGATTGCGAGTAATAAAAACGCTATTTTTCCCCTGTGTTGCATGATTAAATTTTCTCGGTAATCGTTCATGTTGTGGTTCAAACACCCTTTCCCAGTTCGTAATTGCTCTTCTACCATCCTACATTTTCCTGTGAGGTGGAGATAATCAGATAAACAGGGTCTTCGTTGAGAACCAAGTCGAATTGCCCCGGAGCACGTTTGACCAACCGGTGCGTGGTAACATTTTGCCCCAGAATATTTTGCACTATTGCCGATGTGTCATTGGGCCAACGGAGCGTGATGGCAGAACGTTTGTCCGTACGCGTATCACCAGACACCTGCGGTACCCATGCAGTAACAATAACCGAGTCAGGACGCGCAAAGGCGAACGCCTCTACCTTGGGGCCGGAATAGCCCAGGCGTTTGATGGGTTTGGCGTTGGCCAGGTTTGCAATGGCACGCGCCCAGGCAGCCGCCAAGAGACGCGGTTGCGGGGGAAAATCGCGCGTGGGCGCAGAAAAAAGGCCGAAGTTATTGGTGTCTTTTTCCGGGTCAATCAGCACCGCATTGCTGAAGTAGCGGTAGCCTTGGTATTTGAACCAGAACATCTTTTTAAGCGTCTCGTGGGCTTGTGCCCATTGCTCGTTGATGCTGTCGTTTCCCACAGAACAGCCGGCGGACGCAATGATTAACGCTTTGTTTTGTGCATCGGCGTTTGGAACCAACGTCCTGATATCCCCCGTTAATTTTTCCGCAGCAATCAGCGATCCGTCCGCAGTGAAGTCCAAGCCATCGTATGCCTTGTCATATTTTTGAAGTAAGTTGGGAAGCAGCGTGCCATCGGTGGGGAGTCCACCAATCGTAATGTCGCAATAGGGCGAGCGTTCTTTCAACGCGCGGTAAATCGGCGCGGATTTTTCCAGAAAAATCGCGGGGGCCTGTTTGGCAATAGCCGAGCGCAGGGTGAACTCATCCAGTTGAAACTCATACTTGCGCAGCAGTTCGGTGGGGTATTCGGGGTCTTGCCCCAGCATGGCGATGAGACGCACTCCCCGATCCCCCGCCGCCTTTACCACTTGGTCAACGGCGCGGAAATCATATTCGTGCTTTCTCTTGGGAGCAGCAGTTTCCGCAGAAATATCCACTCGCATGCGGTGGATGCCCAGACGGGACAGCGCTTCAAAGGGCAGGAGAAATTCTGCCTCGGGGATACCTTTCGAACGCAATAAGTCTGTCGCAAGGTTCAGATGGTTAACGGCAAAAAAGTGATCCGCAGGCTGATTCGATTCCGGCGGCAAGACAACAAAACTAATCCGTTTTGCAAAGGGCGCGTTAAGGCTGGGAAGTCCTGAAGTTGGATAATCCCAAAAGAGATAATAAGCGCCTTCGGGCAAGCCCGGAAAAGACAGGAAGGTTTCGGTCGCGCTGAAAACACTTTCCTGCACATGGTAACCTTGTGCATCCAGCAGCACCCAGTTGCCCGTGACGCCTGTGGGTTTGGGGATGCGGGCAGCGGTGCCCCATGGAAACAGGAGCAGTGTATTATGCAGTGATACCAATCCTTCGGAGGGAAGCACCACGGGACTCGTTACGGGAATAACCGCATCTGTCGTGGTCGGCACGGCCGTTGGAACAGCGGGTTGCGGAGTGGCAGGCGCTGCAAAACTTGTTACAGTAGGAAACAAGGTTAGCAAGGCACAGAAGAGATAAGCAAAGAAGTAACGCACACTAGTCCACCTTTTTTGTGCATGCAGGTATTTTTAGGACGCGATGCGGGAAATTCAAAGCGTCTCATGATAATTACCAGCATCCGTGGGGTATTGTTTCGCAAAAGAGCAATCGCGTCAATAGAAATGGGGAACTGGGTGAATACGCATCAGAAGACCTTCAATTTTTGGGAGCACGCACACAACAATAGACACTGCAGTGGTTGCTTTTTCAGCGCCGTTGGCGCTGAAAAACAGCAACTCCCAAAGAATTTATCGGTGGTTGAACACTCTCCAATTTTTTGAGTGCTATTTTTGAAACTCCCCAAAATTCTCTGAGGAAAAATTTATTGTATCTTCCTCTTGACACGCTTCCTGTGCAATGGCACGATATATCCACGCCCCTGCTGCGTGTGCTATGTGGGCGTATCTTATCACAGAGGCATCGTGGTTCTATGAACCCCTTCGGCTTGATCAAAGAGACTCTCCTTACTAACATTATGACGCTCGTCGTCGTAGTAGTAGTACTCTCTTTGCCTATCGCGCCGTGAGGGGCCGCTAAACTATAGCCGCCAAATTTTAAATCCCCCTCCGGTGCAAAACCGGCGGGGGATTTTTCTTTATCCTCCGTCCTGCGTCACCGGACATTCCGCCAGGAGGAAACATCATGAAGATCAACGGAGCAGGAATCATTTGCAAAATGCTGGAGCGCCAAGGCATCCACACGGTGCCGGGCATTCCGGGGGGAACGGTGCTGCCGTTGTACGATGCGCTGCGTGAAAGTTCCATCGAACACATTCTGGTACGGCATGAGCAGGGCGCTGGATTTATTGCGCAGGGCATGGCTCGCGCCACTGGACGCGCCGCCGTTTGCATTGGCACTTCCGGCCCCGGCGCAACCAATTTGATTACCGCCATTGCTGACGCCAAACTGGATTCCATTCCGTTGGTGGTCATTACGGGGCAGGTTCCGCAAAGCATGATTGGCACGGACGCCTTTCAGGAAGTGGACATGTTCGGACTGACCTTGCCGATCACCAAGCACAGTTTTTTGGTGCGTAGCCCGGAAGAACTGCTGGAAGTGATTCCCCGTGCGTTTAAAATCGCCGAGTCAGGGCGTCCCGGCCCGGTCTGCATTGACGTGCCGAAAGACGTGCAAGTGCGCGAGATCGAGGTGGCAGAATGGCCCGCTCCCTGGACGCCGCGTCCGACGAAGGTGTGTCCGCCCAAACGCATTGCTCAACTGGCAGAGATGATTCAATCAGCCAAGCGGCCTGTACTGTACATCGGCGGCGGTGTAATTGCGGCAAACGCCAGTGAGTTGGTACAAGAATTGGCGCATCGCATCGACGCGCCAGCAGCGTGCAGCCTGATGGGGCTGGGCGCTTTCCCGGCGAACGATCCGCTGTACTTGGGCATGCTGGGGATGCACGGTGCGCGACACACGAATTTTATTCTGGATGAGGCCGACCTGTTGATTGCGATTGGCGCGCGCTTTGGGGACCGCGCTACCGGTAAAGTGGCGGAGTTTTGCAAGCACGCGTCGATTATCCACATTGACATTGATGCGTCGGAAATTGACAAGATCAAGAAAACGAATTTGTCCGTCACTGCTGATGCCGGGCAGGCCCTGCGCCAATTGCTGCCGATGTTGGAAGCGCAATCGCGTCCCGATTGGGCGCACCGTGTGGAGGCGATCAAGTTGCAGCACCCGGTGCATCAGACCGCGTCGGTGGACCCGCTGCATCCGTTGAATCTGCTGAAAACGATCAGCGAGATGTTGCCGCCTGACACCATTATTACCACGGACGTGGGACAGCATCAGATGTGGACGGCGATGCACTACCCCTTCCAGAAACCGCGCACGTTGCAAACCTCCGGGGGATTGGGCACAATGGGTTTCGGCATGCCCGCTGCTATCGGCGCGGCATTAACCAATCCCGACCAACGCGTGGTTTGCATCAGCGGGGACGGGTCTATTTTGATGAACATTCAGGAATTGGCGACGCTGGCGGAACTGAATTTGGATGTTACGGTGATTATTTTCAACAACGAGCACCTGGGGCTGGTGCGGCAACAACAGGAACTGTTTTATGGCGAACGGTACCACGCGTCAAAATTCCACGCATGCCCTGATTTTGCGGCAATAGCGGAGGGGTTTGGAGTGAAGGGGTATGACTTGGGGCGCACCGAGAACCCGGTGGCGATGTTGCATGAAGCGTTGAGCGGCAGTGGGCCACGTTTGGTGAACGCGCCGATTCATACGCATGCCAACGTGTTGCCGATGGTGCCACCCGGCGCGGCCAATCGCGAGATGTTGGAAGAAAAAGAAGCGGCCAAGGCGTAGAGAAGAACTCTCAATTTTGCTTCGAAGCATAAATTCTGTGGAGCGCGGCTGCTTGCCGCGCAGCCATGATCGTTGAATGTTTCGGGTTCCCAGATGCGGTGGGGCGGGTACTGTTCCGTGCGTCCCGGTCGCCGATGAGGTACATCTGTGGGGAGGGCGCGATAAAAGGAGGTTGGGAGATGAAAAATCTATCCAATTCAATGGCGGAATTTCCAGGATTTTCATGAAGTGTTTAGTTTTTTCGATTGAACTTTTGGACTCAGCGTTCTGCCCTAAGGGCCTACTGGTTGCTCGTTTCTGGACTTTTGGTGGATAGCAACCTTCTAAAAAGATTAAATCGCCGCATTGACAATGCCAATTAAAGTTGTTACAATTCAAAACAGCGGATTGCCGGATAGCCCGGAAAACCGCAGGAAAAACCGTAAAGCCAATAATATCAACTGTAGCAGCAAACCTTGCCTGAAAGATACCGTCATGGCCCCGAACCCCCAAGTTCCGCAAAATCCTGGACAATCCTCCGCCATTCCGCAGTTTGACCCGAGTAAATTTTCTGTTTCTAATTCAGGTTCCCCGTTGATGGACTCTGCTTCCGCAGCCGCGCGGGTAAGTAAACAAAGTCCCAACGCTTTGGGTGCTATTTTGGAAGGGGCTGGCTTGGTCAACCACGAGATGATTCAGGATTTGATCGCTAGCGGCAACGAGTCGGCGCAAAGCCTGAAAAAAAGCCTCATCAACCAGGGTTTGGTCAATGAGGAAGATATTCTGGACGCGATGGCGAGCGAAGCCGGAATGGAAAAGGTTAGTTTGCGCAAGATTAACCTGACCCCGGAATTGAAAGAAATGATTCCGGTGGCGTTTGCCAAAAAGAACCGCGTTTTTCCCGTCAGTTATGATGCTACCAGCATAACGGTTGCGATCAGCGACCCGACCAATGTCGAGATTTGCGATAGTCTCCATATCCTGCTGGGTAAGGAAATCCACGCGGTTTTGGCTTCTGAAGACGAAATTGAACGTGCGATCAAGCGCGCCTATGACGACAATGGCGTTAGCCAGATTTATGCGGCATTTGCCGAGGAATCCCAAGACCCCTTCTCCAAAAATATTGAAGCGTACGAAACCATCGACTTGGACGACGGGGATCGCAACCTACCTCCGGCCGTTCGTTTTGTTGACCTAATTTTCAAACAAGCCGTGCATGAAGGTGCCTCTGATATTCATATCGAACCCGCGCGCTACCGCTTGGTGGTTCGTTTTCGCGTGGACGGTGTGTTGCAGGAATTGCCCTCGCCCCCGAACCGCTGGAAAAACTCAATTCTTTCCCGCCTTAAAGTTATGAGTGGTATGGATTTGGCAGAAAAGCGCATTCCGCAGGACGGCCGTATTAAACTGACTTTACCCAACAAATCGCTCGATCTTCGCGTGAGTTGCCTGCCTTCTATCTACGGCGAAACCATCGTCATGCGTTTGCTCGACCAATCCGACGTGCTCATGGGCTTGGAAGACGTGGGTTTTCTTCCGGACAACATTGCTCGCTTCGAAAAATTGATCAAGGCGCCCAATGGCGTTATTCTGATGACCGGTCCGACTGGTTCGGGTAAAACGACCACGCTGAACTCGGCGCTCAGTACTCTCAACAAACCAGAAACCAAGATTATTACCGTTGAAGACCCGGTGGAATACCAGATTTCCGGTATCAACCAAATTCAAGTGAATACCGATGCGGAGGTGACATTTGCCACCGCTTTGCGCTCCATGCTGCGTATGTCGCCGGACATCATCATGGTCGGTGAAATTCGTGATGCGGAAACGGCAGAAATTGCCATTCGTGCTGCGCTCACTGGTCACTTGGTTTTCTCCACACTCCACACCAACGATGCCCCCAGTGCGACGATTCGTTTCATTAATATGGGTATTAAGCCCTTCCTGGTGGCCTCCAGCGTCCAGGCCGTTATCGCCCAGCGTCTCATGCGTCGCGTTTGCTCGGGTTGTAAACGGGAGTACCCGGTACATCCTGAGATGCTGCGCGAATTGGGTGTTGATGAGCAAAAGTATGCCGGTGCAAAAGTGGTGAAGGGCACGGGATGCCCGCGCTGCAACGGCACAGGCTACAAAGGACGTACCGCCATTCACGAAATTTTCACCATGACGCCTGAGATTCGTAAGATGGTCATTCGTGTCGAATCGAACATCAAGATCAAAAAGGCCGCTGTTGCCGCTGGCATGCGTACTTTGCGTCTGGACGGTTGGGAAAAATGCCTGCTGGGTATCACGTCGCCCGAAGAAGTTATGCGTATTACCGCTGAAGACTAGTTTTTGTAAGGCCCATGTGCCTTTTATTGTTATTATCACACCAGGAAATTTGAGGAACCCCCTATTATGATGGATATGAACCAGATGCTGAAGATCATCGTGGATCGCGATGCTTCCGACTTGCATCTTTGCGTAGGAAAATCCGCCGTTATGCGCGTTTCCGGCGTACTGGACTTGGTAGACCCGGATGTTTTGACCCCAGACGATACCGAGCGTTTGATGCGTGAAATCACGCCTCCGCGGTATCAGCAAATTTTGCAAGAGCAGGGGAGTGCTGACTTTGCGTACTCTTACAGCGATCAGGCGCGTTTCCGTTGTGCCATTCTGCGCGTGCGCGGTAACATTAGTATCGTTATGCGTTTGATCCCCAGCCGCATTTTTACGTTTGACCAACTCGGTTTGCCGTTCGAAACCGTGTCTGATGTGCTCACCGCCCACCGCGGCATGTGTATTGTTACCGGCCCCACGGGTTCGGGTAAAACGACCACCCTCGCAACCATGATCGACTGGATTAATGCCAACCGTTATGCACACATTATCACGGTTGAGGACCCCATCGAATACACGCACAAACACAAAAAGTCGATTGTTACCCAGCGCGAATTGCACGTGGACACCCCTTCGTTCTCCTTTGCTCTCCGTGGTGCACTCCGTCAGGACCCGGACGTGATCCTCGTCGGTGAAATGC
>DNPO01000242.1:13819-17723 GCA_003501375.1 Candidatus Sumerlaeota bacterium
CGGCGGAAACCGGCCACTTGGTTTTCGGTACGTTGCACACCATCGGTGCGGCAGAAACCACCAACCGTATTATCGACGCTTTCCCCGTCAGCCAGCAAGAGCAGGTTCGTGCAGTGCTCTCCGTTGCATTGGTCATGATTCTTTCGCAAACACTGGTTCCCCGTGCAACGGGCAAGGGCCGTTACGCTGCTTATGAAATCCTCAAAGTGACCGCTGCTGTTGCCAACTTGATTCGCGCGAAGCAAACTAACCGCATTACCTCTGTCATTCAGACCAGCGCGAAACTCGGCATGATCACCTTGGATGACTCGCTATTCCAACTCTTCCGTGATGGAAAAATTACGGGTGAAATTTGCCTCGAACGTGCGCAGGATCGTCCGGAAATGCAGAAGAAAATGCTAATGACGGTTGGGGATGAAGAGGAAGAAGAAGGCTCGCGCGAGTACTAAAAACTTAAGTCTTTTTTAACAAGCGCGTTAAAGTGCTTTACCCCTTCGTATGGGAAAAATTCGGGTGTTGCGTTAGATACGCATTCTGTCTTTGACAATAATTGTCAATCCTGATAGAATAGTTCCGGTGGGAACTCGGAGGGGTAGAAACGCAGCAGGATATTTTTTGGTTCAAGCGTTACGCATTCTGTGTGTTCCCGGAGAAAAAATATGGAATATAAGATGCAATCGGCAGAAGTAGGCGATTTCCGCCAAGCGATGTCATCGCTGGTGCACGAGGATTCTGCTCAGAAGATAAAAACCACAAGTTCCATTGCTCCTGCATCTGAGACGGCTGGAAAGATTCGTCCCGTTGCGGGAGGGAACGCACCCAGTAACGACGCACAGTTTCACCAGCCGGACGATGCGGGTATGGATATGCGCATTATCCTCGCACGTCAAATGGGCTTGGAATATATCGAATTAAAAAAACGCGAGATCACCGATAACCGGGCATTGGGAATGATCACGGGAGACTTGGCCAAGCAATACAAGGTTTTCCCTATCGAGTTTGACGACATTACCCAGTCGCTGACCTTGGCTATCGCTGACCCGTCCAATCCGACTATTGTAGATGACCTTTCTATTTCCCTGGGTTTTCATATTTCCCCCGTGGTTGCGGCGGAAAGTGAAATCGAAGAATACATCAATCGATATTACGGCATGGGTGCCGAAACCATCGACTCCTTGCTGGGGGATTTTGACGAAGAAACAGATCAGGATGTTTTATCAACTAACCGGGATCGTCAGATCGACCTGTCCGACATTGCCACTGCTCTCAATCAGCCCCCGATCATCAAACTGGCCAACCTGATTTTGCTCAAGGCTATTCAAGATCGCGCCTCCGACATTCACGTTGAGCCTTTTGAAAATCGTCTCCGTTTGCGCTATCGTGTGGATGGTGTGTTGCGTGAAATGGAATCCCCGCCCAAGGCGATGCACCAGCCGCTGATTTCCCGTTTCAAGGTCAGTGCTGATATGGACATTGCTGAGTCTCGCAAGCCACAGGACGGGCGTATTGTACTTTTGTTACCCGAAAACCGCGAAGCGGAATTGCGCGTTACCTGCGCCCCCACCGTTCATGGCGAAAGTATGGTCATGCGTGTGCTTGACAAATCCATGATGTCTGTGGGTATTGGGCAGATTGGTATGACGCAGGAAGTCTTAGAAGGTTTCCTCAAGGAAATCCGCAAACCCAACGGTATCATTCTGGTGACCGGCCCTACGGGTAGCGGTAAAACTACCACACTTTATTCTGCAATCAACGAGGTTAAAGACCCCGAGGAAAAACTTATTACCACGGAAGACCCGGTGGAATATCAGTTGGATGGCATTGTACAGGTCAACATCAATGAAAGTTGCGGTCTGACCTACGGGCGTTGTCTCCGCGCTATTTTACGTCAGGACCCGGACAAGATTCTGGTCGGTGAAATTCGCGACTTGGAGACTGCTCAAATTTCCGTTCAGGCTGCTCTTACAGGCCACTTGGTCTTTTCCACCCTGCACACCAATAGTGCTTCCGGTACCATCACGCGTCTTATCGACATGGGGGTGGAGCCTTTCCTGATCACTTCCACGTTGCAGTCCGTTATTGGTCAGCGCCTTATCCGTACCATTTGCCCCAGTTGCCGCCGCCCGTATCACCCGAGTGAGGACGAATTAGCGGAGTTCCACCTGACGCCTGAAGACGTGGCCGATATGCACTTTTACGAGGGAGCGGGTTGCGATGATTGCTCCTACACGGGTTACAAGGGGCGTATGGGTGTTTTCGAATTTTTGAAGGTGACGGATGAGATTTGCGATCTGATTCTGGAACATGCCACCATGGATGATATTCAGGATATGGCGATTAAGCAGGGGATGGCCACAATTCGCCAAGATGGTTGGTTGAAAGTTTGTATGGGTATGACCACCTTCAGTGAAGTAATCGGACACACGCCGCCCGATGCCGCTCCAGTTGATGCGAAAAAATCTGTGCCTGTTATAGTCTAGTCTAGTTGCACTGTGGGAAAATACGGAGTATCCCCCTTGTCAAGGAAAGGAGCATTATCATGCCTCTTTACGCGTACGAAGCACTCGATACCGGTGGTAAAAATGTCAAAGGTGCCATTGAAGCGGCAAATGAGGAGATTATTGCCGAACGGCTTCGGGACATGGGGTTTTACCCACTGAAGATTTCCGTCACTAAGTCAGCGGGCGGCGATTTCGACCTGCTGGCTTCTCCTGGTTTGCGCGTCATCTTCCACCGCATCAAGTTTAAACATATCGTGACGTTTACCCGTCAGTTGGCTACGTTGATTGACGCCGGTCTTCCCATTTTGCGCTGTCTCCATATTCTTCAGGAGCAGGTGGAATCGGTTATCTTCAAAGAAAAAATTGCTCAGATGTGCAAGGACATTGAAGGCGGTACAACCCTGTCCGAAGCAATGGCTAAGCACAAGAAACAGTTCGACGGTTTGTATGTCAACATGGTGCGCGCCGGCGAAATCGGCGGTGTGCTCGAAGCCGTTTTGAACAAGGTCGCTAACTTCTTGGAAAAACGACTGGCTTTGGCTGGCAAGATCAAGTCCGCCATGATGTACCCAGTCGTTGTCTTGGTGGTGGCCCTTTTGATCGTTATGGGCATCTTGGTTTTCATCATGCCCAAGTTCGTTGACATCTTCCTCCAGATGGGTGCCACATTGCCGTGGTTGACGCAAACCTTGATGGATGCAAGTCAGATACTTATTCACAAGACTCATTATGTCCTCATCGCGGTGGCCGCTGTTTGGTGGCTTTACAGTTACATCAATTCTCGAAAAGATGGCAAGTTTTTCTTCGATAGCGTCAAACTCCGTATGCCTATTTTTGGGCAACTATTACGAAAAGCGGCGGTTGCGCGCTTTTCCGGCACGTTGGCTACGCTTATCACTTCCGGTGTTCCGATTTTACAGGCTCTTGATATTGTGCGTGAAACCTCTGGTAATGAGGTGATTGCCCGTGCGATGGACGGCGTTTATAACAGTGTTAAGGAAGGCGAGTCCATTCACGAGCCGCTCCGCGCAGCCAAAGTGTTCCCACCCCTGGTTATTCACATGGTGGCGGTTGGTGAAGAAACTGGTGCTATTGACCAGATGTTGGCCAAGGTGGAAGAGGCCTACTCTAATGAGGTGGATGCTGCAGTGGATGCGCTTACCTCCATCTTGGAACCCGTGCTGATTGTGTTCTTGGGTGCCATCGTTGGTACCATCGTCATCGCGCTTTATTTGCCGCTGTTTGCACTGCCGGGTATGATCAAGTAAGAAAAAAAAGTTCACGGACCGCACAATCTTGCTGAGAGTGGCGCAGAAGGAGAAGTGGTTATATGTTACACAATAAAAAATCTACCTTCTCGCTCGGGGGGTGGCCGTTTTGCCCCTCCGCCCAGTTTTCTAAGC
>DNPO01000242.1:17948-22911 GCA_003501375.1 Candidatus Sumerlaeota bacterium
CGCTCGGGGGGGGGCCGTTTTGCCTCTCCGCCCAGTTTTCTATGCGACGCGCTGTTACGTTGGTGGAAGTGATTGTGGCAATCGCGATTATTTGTCTGTTGGCTACCGTGTCGCTTGCTTCCTACAACACGTATTACCGGCGATCTGTGGTTAATTTGCAGGCTGCGAAGTTTCAGCAATTGTGTGCCACCGCCCGAACCTGGGCGATCCAAAACGGTGGTAACTATGCCGCCGTTATGGTAAATGCAGGAACCACCAATGCTGCTATGTGGATTGACCGTGTGGATACCGATGAATTGACCACGACCGGACTCACGGGGGTTAAACTTACCACCCCCGAACGTGTGCATTCGCTGGTGTATGTAACGTCGGGAACTAAAACCGTGTCAAGCACGGCAATTGATGACTACGTGCCCGCTGAACGCCGCACGTTTGTTTTCCGCAGCGATGGCACCAGTCAGTATGGTTATATCGACTTCTGGCATCAGGCGGATAATCCCGCTTTAGTTACCACGAAGAAAGTTCGTCTTTCCATTTTCCCGACTGGCGCGGTTCGTATTACCGATCCTCTGTAACCAAGGATGTTTGTCATGCGCATTCCCGTCCGTACCCGCCACTTTCTATTCCGAGGTTCCAGCGCTTTCACGCTGGTCGAAGTTCTCATTGCCATGGGCCTCATCCTGATCGGTGTTACCGCTGCCGCTGCCATGTTGCACCAGAGTGTTCGTGATACGCAGCATGCCGTTGACGTCACCACTGCCGCGTATTTGGCGCAGTTGAAGGCAGAAGAAGTCCGTCGAGACGACAATACGGCTCCTTCTTCTTATCACCGCATAAATGATATCAAGGCTATCACCAAGGCGAATGCGACCGACTTGGTTACGTGGCCGCAAGACACACGGTTTGCCTACGGATTTTGCGGAGAATCGGTTACCGCACCCGTAGGGGCTGATACGACGGCCACGGGTGATGTGAAAGATCGCAGCGGTGTTGCTCGTGTTATTATTTGTTATTCGATGGAATTTAAGCACCGCGATCCTTCTCAGCAATATGATCCCAAAACCGTCCTGTACGAACTTCGGTTTGACTACTGATCGGGTCCCCTAATTATGCGCCATTTCCTTTTCCATCCCCACCGTTCTGCGGGCCAGCGTGCATTTACCTTTGTGGAATTGCTCGTTGTGCTGGCTATCAGCGCGTTACTTCTGGTCCCGTTTGTCGCTGTGTCCATCTCCATGCAGCGTGTACATCAGCAAAATCGGGCAAAGATGGAAGCGTTGAACAATACACGTAACGCAATGGAAACCCTGTGCTACGATTTGAAGCATATGAATGTTGATACGGTTGGGTTGGCGCCTTTTCAACGGTATCTTGCAGACATGGCAACAACAGCCGACACGCCCTTCGATTTTGCTAACGGAGACCGAATCGACAACAATGGGATCAACGGCACTGATGAGCAGTCCGCTTCCAGTAGTGTTGTGGGTGACACCTCGACCGACTGGACCGACCCGCGTGAGCGCCATGCAGTGATTCCTTCTACGGTTTGGGCTCCGTCTTGGTATGAACGTCGAACCCGTGCTCAGAACACTTTGGGTACCACATGTCTGGACCTTGGGGATGTAAGTGTGGCGGATGACACGAAATTTTCCAGTACGACCCTGTCTTTTAACATTGACACTGCGATCTCTGGTCGGACGAATGAAAAGGTTAAATATGAGTTGTCTACCGGATTGGCTGCCAATGCTGCCGTGGGGTGGCTCGGAGATTCCAGTTCGCGTGTCCTGATGCGTACGTATACCTATACCGATGGCGCTGGCAATCACTCCGATATTCAACCTTTGGCGTTCGATATCCTTTCCTTCCGCTGTTTGTATTGGAATCCGAACGCTGGTTTTAGTTCCAGTTACTGGACGACTTCTTGGCAACCTTCTACTTTTACAGCGTTTAGCACTTACGAAGTTCCAGAAACGGTTTATTTAGAAATCGTAGCGTATGCAGATGTCGCCCCAATTTCGTCGTACAAGCCAGGCACCACGGGGCCGGGTATTCAAACCATCACTCTGCGTACTGCAGTGAATATCGAACCAATCCTTAGCGCAATTCGCTAATCCTGGCCTGCTACTGGGGATTGTACGTTTCGTCGATTCTTCAAGGAATAAACGCCATGCGTTTTTACTCTACTCACACACTGTCCGGTCACTTTTCACGGCAACGCAGGGGATCAATTCTGTTTCTCGTTCTGGCTTCCCTTGTCTTTCTTGCCCTCATTTGTGCCACAATGTTGTACTCCACTCAACTGGAAATTCGCGCGGCAGCAAATGGTACTCTTGCCGTGCAAAATCGCATGACACAGTACAGCACGCTGTCATCGACACTAAGCGCTTTGCCGTCTTCGGTTTTTTCCGCTCCCCCTGCTTCGGGATCGCTTTCTTCGGCGGAGCCTTCTACTACGCGTTACCAAGGTGTCCCGCTCACAACGCGTCATTATCAGTATGCCTCTCTCTCTCAAAATCATCGCGCCTCGGCATCCTTCGCCGTTGCTTCCGCAAAACCGCACTTTCAGTTTGCTGCGACTGCGGTTACCTCCACCAAGAGCCCCGTAACCACCGCAACGTCATTCACGACAAAAAAAACGAAAAGCACTGCGCTTTCCACGTCTACCCTATCGACCAGTACTACGCTTGCTAGTGGAATTACGCTTACGGACCTTTCTGGTCGCCTGAATCTCACTGACCCCTGTTTACCTTTTGAAACGTTAGAGAAAACTGTTTCCTTGGGATTGACCAGCGCATCGCTTAACATCGCTTCCGCCCCCAAGATTGCCCACTCGCTCTTGGATGCTGCCAGTAGTCTCACCAGTGGCACACTACTTCGCTCTGCAAAAAGTGTTTCTTCCCAGAGTAGTTCATCGAAAACTTCTCACAGCGAGTCCTTGGTGTCTTCTGCTCTGTCCAGTGGGACACTACGAAGATCTGACATGGGTGTGTATATTGCACCGGAACAGTTGCGCGCGCGTGCCGACTTGAGTGCGGAGCAGTTCAATGCGGTGGCGTCACTCATTACCACTTGGTCGGCAGCCTATGAAATCTGGAGCGATGCCGCCGGGCATGGTCATGTTTGCGTGCCATTGCAGGACGCTTCTGCTTCGCAGCTGTTCGAAACACTTCGCGCGTTGTATCCCGATGCTTCGGTTCGATCCTTGGCTCAGTACGCTTTGAACATTGTTGACCACGGCTCCGCCAAACGCGCGCCTACACAATTGAAATTGGCTGATTCGAATTATCCATTGCTGGGCTACAAGCCCAACCCGATTATCTCGCAAATTTGCTCCGATGTGATCACATCCACTGAAGATGGCGACAACGGCGAATACCTTCAAATTACGAACCCCACCTCTTCCAGTATCAGTCTGGCGGGATGGAGAGTTCAATGGACGGGCGGTAGTTACACCTTCGGCAGCATTTCGCTTGCCGCTGGCGCCCATGTGGTGCTGACGGACAATATCAGCACCGAAAACAGCCAGCACCTGCAAGGTATCGGAACCTTCAATCAAATCTTCAATGTCCGTCCCCTATCCCCCAACCTCATCCTGGAACAGGTGGGTATGGACCTCCCCGATGCTTCGGGGGTAGTTCAATTGCTGGACGTGGATGGCAATTTGATTGACTACATGACCTATACGGGGGGTACATTCCAAGGGAATTCGCGGGCATTCTATCGTACCTCTCCATTTGTGCGCGCTGGAGTACTTAAAGCAGCCGTTCCGTTTACCACTGGTTTCACCACACCGTCAAACGCATTGGATGCGAAGCGTTGGAGTGCTTGCCTCAAAGGAACCTCCAAGCCCTGTCAGACGGTTGGCGATTTGTTTTCTGTCCCGCTGGGGAGCACAGATACAACCGCATCTTGGTTTCCCACCTTGGGGGATAGTGACACCACCAGCACAACCGACAGCGTGAGCGTGTTCGATGAGCGTTTGTTGGATGCGTTCACACAAGACAAAGTCGTTGGCGCGTTCGATGCAAATGGTCTGCTGCAAATTTGGGATCCGGCGAGTTCGTCTACCGTGTCTACTGTTTCCCGTTTATCGAATCCGTTCCCGACGACTTCTACGTTGACAGCGACTACCGCGGTTAGCAATTTTGTATCAATAACGACCTCTACCCAGCCGTCAATGTGCGGCTTGATCAACGTAAATACTGCCCCGGTGGAAGTGTTGCAGTCGCTGCCTGGTATGGATGCCGCTATCGCAAAACGGGTGGTCACGTATCGCACAAAAATGATCAAGCAGGGAACAGCCCGTCCGTTTGACAACTTGTCCTCCTTTGTGGCGGAGCCAGAAATCTGGTCGGCGCTGAGTGCGTCGGATCACTTGGATGCAATTGTCAAACTAGTGCCGTACATCACGTGGAACAGCATTTCGTACCAGATATTGTCTGTTACAAAGGGCGAATCTGCAGGGAAAGCCGATACGGCTGCACCCCGCACCACCCGTGGAGTGGCTGTCTATCGGGACGGAAAGTGGATGCTTCTCTCGGTTTTGCCGCTCTCGCCTGCAACGCAAACTGCTGCTTCTACGACTTCAGCGTCCAAACGTTGATCCTTCCCCTGTAAAACGATAATCAGCAGCCATCTGCAATATCCAAACCGCCAGGCATTTTTCAAGATGCTTGGCGGTTTTTTTATGTATTTCCCAATCCCTGATTTTGAAATCACTCTTGCACAAAATCGTGTCTTTACGTATAGTCGCAAAGAGTGGCGTTGACGGTATTTTTTGCCGATAAACAGCCAAAATTCCATGCGAAGACGCCGCGTTCGTCACGAACCCGCTCTTCTGAAAAACACCCATGCCCGATCTGAAGCATATTCGCAATTTTTGTATCATTGCCCACATTGACCACGGCAAGTCCACACTGGCTGACCGCATGCTGGAAATTACCGGCGTGGTCGACAAGCGCGA
>DNPO01000206.1 GCA_003501375.1 Candidatus Sumerlaeota bacterium
TCTTATAAGGCGTATAAGACTTATTCCTTAGGCCTTCTGCAAATGTTCACACGCTGCGGCTTCATCGTCAAAAATCAGCACCGCGCGGGACAGGTCGAGCACATCCAGCACCTGCCGATTGGCCGACGCCAGATTGCTGAAACAAACCGATCCGCCGTGGCGTCCAGCCTTTTCCAGCACGGAAACCAGACTTGCCACTCCCATTGTGTTCATGGTTTCGGTGTCGCCAAAACTGATGACAATCTTGTTTTTACCGCTGCGTAGCAGTTCGCCGCAAGCATCGTCCAATGCTTCGCCCAAAGGCCCGTTCAAGTAGCCATGTGGGCGCAGTACGGTATTGCCGTCGTGCTCGGTAATCGTTACTTTTTCTGCGGGGCTGGAGATCATTGCGCTGCCTTTTTCACGTTGTCGGACTCGGATACAACCGGAGCGTTTTGTTTTTCCATGCGTACGCGCACGCCCTGCTCATAGGGTTCGTACACCACGCGATCCATGAATTTCTTCATCAGGTGCATGCCCCAGCCGCGTTTGTAGGAGTCGTGCAACTTCTCCTCCAGCACAGGCGTGGCGACGCGCTGCGGATCAAACGACGCGCCTTCGTTCTCCACCACAATGCCAAATTTTTGCGGCGTGCCTTCAAAACGCACGCGAATGCGTTTCTCGGGATTCGCGCTGCGTTCCACCGCGTTCAGGCAGGCTTCCTGCAGGGCCATTTTCATCTGGGTAATGGCGTCCGGCGCAAAACCTAACGAGTCAGCCAGACGCTCCAACGCGCTCGCGGCGACCAACTCAATATCTTCCTCGGGCGGCAACAACAACTCGACAACCTTTTCAGTTGCAGCCTGCGGCGCATTCACAATCCGTGCATCGGTGGCGGTGCGTTTCTTCTCGGCGGATTCGGACTGCCCACGGAACGACCCCATCAGCGTTTCCGCCAGCGTTTCGCATGCGGCCCAATTGGACACGTACAGTTGCATCGCGTTGGCACGCGCGGCGGCTTCATCCGAGAACGCGCCATCCGCAATCAACCAACCCGTCACTTTTCCGACATTGAATTCGCGCGTCAGTTGGCGGCAGAGGCGTTCGACATCGTTCAACTCCTCCGTGGTAACCGTGGCGGCTTCGCACAGGAATGCGGCCCAGATCATTTCTTCGCTGCGGCAACATTGTGCGCTATCGAAACACCAACCGATCAGTACCGGCATGGGGGACGCAGTGGCTTGACGCGTTGGCAAAGCGGGCGGCGCGTAAGCGAAGGAACCAATGCAGCAGGGCATGCGAACGCTGGAACCGGCAACGGCTGTCTGCGGCAGGGGTGCTTCAAACGGCGGGTTAATCTGATGCGCATGCAGCAATGCTGCGGGTACATGCTGCTCGCGGAAAGTCTGCATCAGTAACAACAATTGTTGCGAACGATCCTGCACCAGTTGCGCATGCAGCCGCTTGGGCGCTTCCACCAGCCGTTCGCGCTTGAGCGCGATTTCGGCGCGTACCAAACTTTCGCCCCGCTGATGACGCGCGGTGTAAAGTTTCAAAAAGTCCGCCAAGGCGGGCGTTTGCGTCATTTCCCAATGCCCCTGCGTGTAAATCGCCAGCCCTGCACGGGCAATGCGAGCAAGCGACGCATCATCTTCAGCGGAGGGACGCGCCGAGCGGGACAGAAAATCCGGGCGCGAATCGACGGGATTCAGGTGCAGCGATGCCGCGCGGGCAATACGCTCGGGATCGGGCGGCGTGGTGGGGAAAGCGAGGCGCAACGCATCCTGCAAACCACGTGCGGTCGGGCCTTCGGACGCATCCTTAATGTAGATTTGCAAAATCGCGTTGGGCGAATCGAGTGCCTGCGGTTGCTCGGACGCCAACTTGACAAAGTTGGCAATCAGCCGCGGCGACGCACCCCACAGCGGCAGATAATCCGCCACCACATAGCGATCGTATTCCAGGCGATTCGCCTGCGCGAGTTTGTCGAAAAAGTCCAGTGCAACGCTCTCGGCCAGCGGCGATACGTCCCACGGTTCCGCGCCGGGCGGCGACGGAATCAGGAACGGATGCACATCAGAGGTCTCGGCACGAAGCGCCCAGATACGCCGCACCCAGGCATTTTCCGGCAACGGCGGAGCGCAGCGCGTCAGAAAACATTCACCCTCAGGCCCGTTCCACACCGCGTTTTCCGGCGAGTCAATCAGCAGGCACACGCGGCGTTCCATGCGATAAGCGGCGCGGTCAAGCGCATCAAAAACAGCCTCCACCACCAGCGTGCCCTCGGCGGGATTTTCCGGCAGGGGTGTTTCGAGCAGATCGGCCAGCGCATGCAACCGTCGCTCGCGGCAATACTCCACCAACCGCGCAACCGATGGTACCGACGCGCTGATCATGTCAGGATCGCGCCGATCAAACGCGAGCCATTGCATCACCACATCCAGCGTAAAACGTCGCGCCCAGTTCAACGGCTGGAACGGCACGGGTGGAATGCGAATCAACAGCGGCGTTTGCGCATCCTGATTTTCAAAAAGTTCCCCGTAGTATTGACGCAGCAATTCCGACTTGCCCGCACCATACGATCCGCGCAGCACGATCTCCGACGGGCCAACCGCGCCGCCACGTGCGCACAGCGCAGTCAGACGCGCCCACAGGCCGGAGTGCAAGGGAGAAGGTGAGGGGGTGTTGTTCATGAATTTTCCCTGTCCATCGGCGGCGGCGCAAACGGATTAAACAAAAGTTGGAAGTCCATATCGGGCAACTGCGCCCCATCGACCTCGTGCGGTTGAGGAGCAAAATCCTCCTCGTTAATTTCGAGCGATCCCGCTTCCATCGCCGTCCAGGCCATGTGCCGCAAGTCCTTCAGCGTCATTCCGTCCGCGGGATACTCCGCAACGCCCACATCAAAAAACAACGCGGTTTCCGGCGAATCCTGCCGGGGCAGTTGCGAGAGAAAGCGATCCTGCGCCACGGACAATACGCGCCGTAAAGCCATATCCGCTTGCACTCGGTCGGTCTCCGGGAAGATAAACCCAAAGAGTTCGCCCTCGGCGCTCTCCGGGGTCGCGTCCCGAATGCAGGCCATCATATCATAAATTCGCACGGAGGGAAGAAATAACGACTCAACCCCACGCAAAACCAGATGCCGGATTTCCAACCGTTCGCGCTTCTGATCGCCGGGCCATTGCTCCATGTTCAAGCGCACAAAGGCCAGCGTGAAAAGGTGCTTGAACCGCTCGCTGCGCTTGATCTCCGAGAGCAGCATCTGGTCAAACTGCCCGTTGGAAATAAACGCGTCATCCGCAGGATGCGACACGGGGGGAAAATCTTTACCACGCTCCGTTTCAGGCGGGGGCGGTGGAGGCGAATCGGCAGGCGCAGGTTTTTTCACCGCGGCTGGTTGCACGGGGGGGGGCGGAGTTTCACGTGGCGGTTTTGGTGGCTTCGGTGGGGTCTGCAATATCTGCACCGGTTGCAACGCTGTCGCCTCCAGTTGCGCCTTCAACGCCGCAGGCGATTCAAACGTGAGTTGTTTGCACCCGTCCAGCAAAACGTCCATGTCCGCCCCGGCTTCCACCGCTTTGTTCATGAAAGTGCGGAACTGGGCATACGAGGCAAAAACGCGTCCGCCGACCAAGACTTTTTGAGCCTTGGCGACATCGGACGGCAAATCGCCCAGCGCGGCAAATACCTGGGATTCAGACGCCAGCAACGCGCCGCAGGAAACGCCGAAGGGGCAGGTGAACAGGACAAAGTTATTCTGCACGCCGCCGAGCGCGACAGAGAAGTCGCACCCGCGATTGCAAACGGTATGGCCAATGGTGGTTTGCGATACAATGGCGCAATGTGCCGGAACATTTTCTGGAACCGACAGGACATGGCCCTCGCGAGTGCACCACTGCGCGCAGCAGGAAAGAGAATTCGACGACAACATGTTTGGGATGCCCCTCCGCATCCAAACACACTCTAACCCCACGGGTATCAACGAGTCAAGTGCAGAGTGTACATGGGAATTGCACCCATCCGAAGTGGGTGC
>DNPO01000268.1 GCA_003501375.1 Candidatus Sumerlaeota bacterium
CCGGCGCCGCGCGCGCGCGCGCCCCGTGACAAACGCGCCCTCGCCCGTTATCTGTGACGCACGGAAATCGGGAAGGCGCGCGCATGTTCCTCGTCGTCGACAATTACGACAGCTTCACCTGGAATCTCGTCCACTACATCGGTGAGTTGGGCGCCGAGATGAAGGTCGTGCGCAACGACAAGATCACCGTCGACGAGGTGGTGAAGCTCGATCCGGAGGGAATCGTGCTCTCCCCCGGCCCCTGCACGCCGAACGAGGCCGGCATCTGCCTGGACCTCATCGCCGCCGCCGCCGAGGCCAAGGTGCCGCTGCTGGGCGTCTGCCTGGGCCACCAGGCGATCGGCCAGGTGTTCGGCGCGGCCGTCGTCCGGGCGCCGCGGCCGGTGCATGGCAAGACCTCCATGATCGAACACGACGGCCGCGGCGTGTTCTCAGGCCTGGGCGGGCCTTTCGCGGCGGGCCGCTATCACTCCCTCGCCGTGAGCGAAGACGCCTGGCCAGACGGCCTCGAAGTCGCGGCGCGCGCGGCTGAGGACGGTGTCGTGATGGCGTTGCGTCACCGCACCTGGCCGGTGCATGGCGTGCAGTTCCACCCGGAGTCGATTATGACCAACGCTGGAAAAACCATTCTGACCAATTTTTTGGCGATTAAATAAATTTCACCACATCTGTGCCTCTGTGGTGCATTGTGTTTTAAAGAAGTTCCATCTTAACGTTTGGAGTCTTTGATCGCATGAGTCTTTCTCTTACCCGTAAAGGCGGTACTCTGTTTGTTCTTTCCGCACCCTCCGGTGGCGGCAAATCAACGGTTCTGCGCTCCCTGTTAGCACATGTCGAAGGGTTGCGTTACTCCGTTTCCGTGACCAGTCGTGTGCCGCGCGGAGGCGAACGCGAAGGAGTTGATTTCCACTACGTTTCACAGGAAGAATTCCAAGATTTGATCGATCACAAGGCGTTTTATGAGTGGGCCAAGGTGCATGGCAACTACTACGGAACGCGCAAATCCGTGGTGGAAGAACACTTGGTTGCGGGCGAAGATGTGGCGATGGATTTGGATGTGCAGGGCGCGTGCCAAATCAAGGGTATGAAGCCGGAAGCAGTAACCATTTTTCTGCTGCCACCGTCGCTGGACATTTTGGAGCGTCGCCTGCGCGGACGTGAGACGGATGGCGAATCGGTGATTCAGGTGCGCATGCAAAATGCGGCTCAGGAAATTTCGCAGAGCCATTTGTTCGACTATCGCGTGGTTAATGATGATCTGGACAAGACCATTGCCCGGATTCAGCATATTATTGAATCGGAACGTTTTCGCAGTATCCGCCAAGTTTTACAGGTGGTAAATGAGCCGGCGGTGGAGAAGTTGTTGAAGTAAAAGTAACGACAGGGACATAAAGGACTGCAAGGACATAAGGGACGAGTGGGGAAACAGGGGATAAACGTATGTTTTGTCCTTTTTTGTCCCTGTCGTCCTTTATGTCCTTTCTTTTTTTGGCACACCTCGTGCTTTTCTATGAGAAGCAGTTAGCATGCCGTCAAAAACTTGGCGGGCGATCCTGTTTTTCTGGCGTGAGGTGTATGATGCCATTCTTTCACGATTTTTTCCTACAAATGAACGAATTCCTTGCCCAGCAATCGTTGGTGCGTAAGGTGATTGCCGGAGTCGTGCTGCTCAGCGTGCTCGGCGGATTGAGCTATTTATTGGCGGAACATGGCAGTTCCATGACGCAGGAAGTGCTCTTTGCTGACCTGAGTTCGGAACAGGCCAAACCGGTTCAGGATGAATTAAAGCGGCTAAATGTAACTTATAAGATGGCGCAGGATGAAAAGGGCTACACCATTCGGGTGCCTCAGGACAAGGTGCTCGAACTCCGTTTGGAATTGGCAAGCAAGGTGAGCAAGACCAGCGCGGGTACGGGATGGTCGTTGTTTGATATAAAAGAGTTTGGTATGACGGCGGAGGAAATGGGCGTCAAAAAATATCGCGCGGTTAAAGGCGAGTTGGAACGCACGATTGCGGCGTTGGAGATGGTGAAGTCGGCGAAGGTGGAATTGGCGATGCCGGAGCCAGAATTGTTCGTCAAAGATCGGACGCCACCCAAGGCGTCGGTTTTGCTGACGCTGTTTCCGCAGATGTCTATCAACGAAGAGCAGGTGCATACGATCCAAATGCTGGTATCTGGAAGTGTTGATGGTTTGACGGCAGACAATGTTGTTGTGGGGGATAATTTTGGAAACACGTTGAGCGTGGATACCAGCAGTGATAGAATAAAAGAGAAGAAAAAGTTGGAAAATCAAGAGCGGCTGATTGCGATGAACGAGAAGTTGCGGCAGCAAACTGCTCAGGAATACGAAAAAAATATTGTGGATGCACTCACGCCGCTTTTTGGCAGTAAGGGTGTGAAAGCCAAGGTCAATGTAGAGTATGACCATACGGCACGCGAAGAGAATTCCAAAAAATATGATCCCGTGGCAGTGCCGGTATCCATTTCCGATTCAGAAAAAATGGGAAACGGCAGCAAAGGTGGGAAGTTGGCCGTGGGGGTCGTAGGTGCAGCGCGGCATGTGGAAAATACCGACGCGGCGACTTCCGCGACGCAGGATGCGTCGGAGTATTCCCACGAGAATATTCGCAATAACAATGTAGGGTTTACTGAATCAAGAACAACCTTTGGATCGTATCAGATCAAGCGTATCACCGCCAGCGTCGTGGTGGATAACAAACCGGTGATGGGGACGGATGGCAAAATAACCAAGACGCCGTTGGGGAAGAAGGAACTGACGGATATTGAGGATACGGTTAAGGGGATTATCAACTTTAACGAAAAACGTGGAGCGGGTTCGGGCGACGAGGTGAAAATTACTAACATTGCCTTCTTTAGCCCCGGTGACAGCGTGAGCGATGTGAGTGTGTTGAAGGAACTGGACGACAAGAGGAAGAAAACCTTGTATATCCAATACGGCATTTACGGAGCGGTTTTGTTGGCGCTGCTGTTCTTTGTGGTGCGTCCGCTCATGCGCATCATGGCACCTGCACCTTCAACGGTTAGCCAGGAAGTTGGCCCTGCGGCGGCGTTGGCGGAGGCCGAGAAGCGCTTGCTGGCGACGGTGGGTGAATCGCCACATGGGGCATTGCCTGGCAGACCTGGCTCGGCTGCGGGTGAGTTGCCTGCGCCCGAAATGCCAACCGAAGAGTATCTGAAATTGACGAGTTCCGAGTTGGATGATGAGATCATGGAATTTACCAAGACAAATCCCAAGAAGGTGGCGCTGGTGTTGCGGTCGTGGATGGAAGCAACGGGGACGCAACCGCAGGTATGAGGCGATAGGCATTAAGCACCAGAAAAAATATGGAGGTTTCTTATGGCGGGCGAACGCAAACTATCTGGTACGGAACGCGCGGCGATTTTGCTGCTGACCGTTCGCGAAGATGTGGCGCAGGAAATCATGAAGATTCTGCCAACGCAGACGCTGCATCGCGTCACGGGCTATGCCGCCATGTTGCGGGACGTTCCGGTTGAAACCATCGTGGAAATCAAGCGGGAGTTTTGCGAAAAAATGCGCAACGCGAACGCGTTGCAACTGGGCAATACGCGTGAGGTGATCCGCGAATTGTTGTCCGGTTTCATGTCGCCCGAAGAAGTGGAAAAGTTGACACTGGATATGAGCCCGGACGGCGGCGCGACGGAGGGGCTGGAAGCGTTAAAGTGGATGGCGCCTGATTCGATTGCGGCGTTCCTGCGCAATGAACACCCGCAAACCATCGCGTTGGTACTGGCACACCTGGAGCCGTCGCATTCGGCGCAGGTGCTGCAAAAATTGCGCCCGTCCATTCAGCCAGAAGTTATCATGCGTCTTTCCAATCTGGACCGCGTGGCTCCGACGGTGTTGCAGGATTTGAATAAGGTGCTCAAAGAAGAACTGATTACTTCGGCATCTGCTTCGTCCGAGGTGCTGGGTGGTCTGGAGAATGTGGCCGAGATCATGAACAATATGGACAAAAATTCGGAAACGAGCATCTTCGAATCCATCGAGGAAATCAACCCGTCGCTGGTGGAAGAGATTCGCGAACTCATGTTTAC
This sequence comes from Candidatus Sumerlaeota bacterium, assembly GCA_003501375.1. Taxonomy (GTDB): domain Bacteria; phylum Sumerlaeota; class Sumerlaeia; order UBA8349; family UBA8349; genus UBA8349. The sequence continues at coordinate 4,080 of DNPO01000268.1, forward strand.
CTTCGAAGATTTGCAAAACGTGGACAACCGCGGGATGCAGGAACTGTCGAAGCAGATCAGCAACGAGCATTTGGTGCTGGCACTCAAGACGGCTTCCGATGTGATCAAGCAGAAGTTCTTTGCGAATATATCGTCGCGCGCAGCAGACCTGATCAAGGAAGAGTTGGAAGTGATGGGGCCGGTGAAGTTGAGCGATGTGGAAGCGGCGCAGCAGGAAATTGTGAAGGTGGCGCGTCGTTTGGCGGACGAAGGCAAGATCATGCTGGCTGGAAAGGGAGGCGCGGAAGCCCTTGTCTGATCAATTCTTCAAAGTCCAGCGTCAAAAGGAGCCTGTGGTTACGGCGTTTGAGGCTTTCCGTACGCATATTTTTGAACCAGTGGGGCCGACGGTCCCGGTGGGGCTGGACTATGATTTTGATGCAATGGATTTAAATATTTCAAAGAACGAAGTTCGTTTTCC
>DNPO01000434.1:0-521 GCA_003501375.1 Candidatus Sumerlaeota bacterium
ATTTCCATCGCCTTGTAGTACTCATCCGTCTGAGCGGTAAGTTTGCCGATGCAACGCGGGTCATCACTGTAGTCGATGTGCGTAGAATACGGCGGATCGATAAAAACAAAATCAGCAGTAGCGGTTTCTAACGGAATTTTCCGCGCATCGGACTGGATGATATCGGGGCGCGTGGGGTTAACGTCGAAACCCATCACGCGGCGTTTCAGATCGTGCGCCACGTCAATGGTGGTCCCGCTGCCACACATGGGGTCTACCACAAGATCATGCGGTTTGGTGTAGCGCTGGAGCAGGTTCCAGATAATAAAGGAAGGGGTTGCTCCCTTGTAATTTTTATCCCCCTGTTTTTCATCCCCGTATTGCTGCGAGGGAAAATCCCAGAGGGTGGTGCTCATAAGCGAGGGTTTAAGGGCCATGCGGGGGTTCCAGTCGATTATCTTTTGGGGGGCATCTATTTTTTTTGTGGGACAACACAGCCCACGGCTATCTGGAGGTTGAGAAGCAAACAGCCGCGGGCAACT
>DNPO01000434.1:841-2000 GCA_003501375.1 Candidatus Sumerlaeota bacterium
CTTACCGCCAAAATTCCTTGGGCATTTCGACCGCGTAGGCTTGCGGTACACCCGAGAACGTGGCAGTAAAAGTAACCCAATGTTGATCGGGTGTGAGATGCGGGTTTGGCTCGGCGGCTTTGTAATCGTTGCGTGCCATGTTACAAAGTTTGATCGAGCGCCACTTTCCCTTCTCGGGAACCAGAATAAACATGGCCTGTTCCTGGGGGTTTTTCTTGTTGCTCTGCCCGTCGCAAACAAAGAACTTGCCATCCGGTGAACTGGTGTAATGGATGGAAACAAAGGGCGCGCCAATAGGGTAACGCGTAACCTCACCCGTGGTCACATTTTTGCCTTCGAGAAATTGCTTCCCCTTGGTGTTGCGATAATGGTGATCGTACCACGTGATTGTACCATCGGCAGACCAGAATTCGTGCCCGGCAATTTCATTGTCTTCCGTACGTTTTAAAACAAGTTGCGGCGGTTCATTGTTGTCGGTGCGAATCAACCAAATACGATCTACCTTAGCCCAATTCCCCTCGTGGCAATACATCAGCAAATGGGGATCAGTGGGGGAAAACTGCACGTGCCCAAGCCAGGTTTTAATGCGGTACGTTTCGGAGACCTTGCCGGTTTTGATATCAACGGTTAGCAGCAGATTGGTATCATGCCGTTCCAGATTTTCCTTGAAGGCCTTACTCTGATTGGGAGGAAGATTAGTGTCCGGGGCTTTATCATTTTTGTGTTCGTCGAAAAGACCACCGGTAGCCACAAGCATGGTTTCGTCCGCATTCACGGTTAAGCCCCCCGTGCAAATGAATTCCGCAGGGATTTCTGCAACTTTGCGCGTTTTGATATCTAGGATGTTAGTAACGTAAATATTACGATCCTTGTCGCTGGTGAAGTATAAATTGCCCGACTTGGGAGCAAGCACCTGATATTTCGTCGTAAGGTCGCTGAGTTTGACGAGTTCGCCCGTGGTAAAATCATAGCGATACATGATGCCCGCCGTGTGGCCGGCTTTTGCATCTAAATACCGAACCAGCGTGTAGCGGCTGTCGGGCGTGGTGCAATCTTGGGTAAAATAAATCACACCAGAAGGCTGCGTCGGCTGTTGGGAGAGACGAATAATTCGGGCGCCGGTATCGGGGTCTTTAAATTCCTGCGGTACGCGCGCATC
>DNPO01000434.1:2362-8598 GCA_003501375.1 Candidatus Sumerlaeota bacterium
ATTGTTTTCATGGCGTTTGGGGGTATGCTTCCTCGAGCAAGGGGTTCGTACATCCTGCTACTTATACCGAAAGGCGCGGGGCAAGGCAACGAGAAGATACACGAGGCGAAACAGGAATACCCAATTACTTGTATAACCATTTGGAATTATTGATGATATGTATCATGGCAGATGCGTTGCTTTCGGGACGTACTCCCCAGAATACCCATCCTGTTTTTTCGTAATCACATTGTTGTCTGGAATGTGCAATGTCGCTCAACCCCCGCCGCTTCGATAGCCATGCGCGCCACCTGCGGAAAGGTTGTCCCAAATCACTTTGTCGCCCGGATGCTATGTTGTCCGTCCGGCAGGGTGAGGTTCGATCATGACAACTCATGTCTGCTTACGTTCTAATTATCGAGGCGCGTCGACACGACGTTTTATGTTGCGCTGGGATGTCTGGACGGGATGAGGTTTTCGATTTCAATCACATGAAAAAAAAGGGGGGCCGTGCATGGCTTTGGTGTTGCCTTGATCGCATCACTCCGTCAATAACAATATAACTATCATTAAAATATAGGGCGTTTTGTATTTCCGGGAGCGTTTACCTATTGATAGACACAAATCATTTTGCTGTTTTTCAACTGCTACGCAGTTGAAAAGAAACTGCGAGTTCAGTATCTATGGATGCATGAACACTCTCGTATTTTCCAACACGCTGGTAGAGGTAATTGCAAAACTCCAGAAAATTTTGTTTTCGGAGTTTTGCAATTGTCTCTGGTGAAACGTTAGTAGTGTAAAGCGTTCTCTGGGCGGGGAAGTGTCCTTTTTTCGTTGGCTGAGTAATACGGCAATGTCATGTTGCTATTTGCTCTGTTGGCTGGAAGAGGGTGGGGGCTGGTTGTTGCATATCCCAATTCAAAGTTGGGGCGCTCTCTCGCTGTACTGCTGGCTTGTACCATATTGACCAAATCAGCCACCACGCCTTGCATTTGTTGTGCCTGTGCGGAAAGTTCTTCGCTGGCCGAAGCGGATTCTTCTGCATTGGCCGCGACCTGTTGCGTTACCTTGTCCATCTGGGCAATGGCGCTGTTAATTTGGTTAATTCCTTCGGACTGTTCTTTTGAGGCTGTGGTTACTTCGCGCGTTTGCTCTGCCACCGCGGCGGTTACTTGCAGGATTTTGTTAATTGCTTCGGAGGCTTTATTCTACCACTTCCGCGCCGCGGTTGGATTGTTCGACGCTTGTTTCAATCAGTCCGGCGGTATCCTTGGCCGCAACGGCAGAGCGCTGAGCCAGATTACGGACTTCCTCGGCCACCACGGCAAAGCCCTTGCCGTGCTCACCCGCCCGCGCCGCTTCAACGGCGGCATTCAACGCAAGTAAGTTGGTCTGGAAAGCAATTTCTTCAATGGTCTTAATGATTCCTGATATTTTACCTGACGATTCCTTGATTTGCGTCATGGTTGAAACGGTTTCTCCCATTGCGGTATGGGCTTGTTCAGCGGCCTGGCGTGCTTGATCCGCTCCTTCCGTCGCATTGTGCGCTTTTTCCGCGTTGCCATGTGCTTGTCCGGCGAGTTCCTCAAGTGCAGAGGAGGACTCCTCCAAACTGGAGGCCTGCTCGGTGGAGCCTTCGGCCAGTTGCTGGCTGCTTTGTGAAATTTGGCAGGATGCTGATGCGACTTGTTCCGATCCCGCAGAAAGCGCCTCAATGGCGCGATTGAGCGGCCTTGTAATAGAACGGGTAATGAGGATGGATGTGGTAATACCCAGAACGATCGCGACGATCAATCCTCCTATCATGACGTTGGAGGCCGTGCTCAATTGAGTGGTGGCGGCGGCGGTAACGGTTGCGGTATCCTTTGCCCCCTGAACCGCCGTTGCTTCTGCTTGTTTGAGTATTTCATCAGCCAATGCTACGCGTTTGGGCGTGAAGTTCTCCAACGCTTGCCAATGGGCCAAAAAATTCTTCATGTTGGCACCGTAGTCTGCACTGAGTGTTTTGATCTCGTCAATCAATTTGAGATGCTCCGCTTGTACTGTAATAGTACGCAACGTCTCCAGTTTTTTTGCCATTTCATCTAATTGTTGGATACCATCCTGAATATACTGTGCCTTGCGGAGAGCATGTGCTCTTGTAACCGAGAACCGAGCGGAAATACCTAACTCAAGCACATCCCGCATCAACGCGATTTTTTGGGCGCGTTCTCTTATTTTTTCTGGTTCTAACTTCTCGTCGAGTTCCTTGCTGAACAGGTCGTTCTGGATTTTTAAGAAAGCCGTACAATTTTCCGCGTGTTTCTTACTGGTAGCGGCCATGTCTGTCTGGTTCTTTTTCATTTCCTCCACGGTTATCGCAGTTTCATTGACAAGCGCCCTATATTCTTTAAGCGCTTTGCCTGCGTTCTCCATCCCGGTTTTCATCTCACCCAAATTGGTGGATTTTGATACGAGGGTGCTGCCTTCTTTCAGCGTTTGCTCAATACCATCGAAATTCTTGAGTGCGGCTGCCAATCCTTTTTCGTCAAAAGCCAAGTTGAAGGATTGCATGTTATACATCGCCGTCTGTACGTTGCGCTCAAGTTGGCTCGCAATGGTTACGGACGGCGCGTATTCGTCGCTCAGGTTTTTTGCACCGTGCTTGACGTTGAGCATGTTGTAAATTGCCAAACACCCCAGCAGGACGGCAATTAACAAAAGTCCCCCGTATCCCATTGCAATTTTTGTACCCAATTTCATCTGTCGCATAATTACCCATCTCCCTTCGTTGAAGTACCGGGATTCGCTTGCTTAGCAAGGAGCACCCGGTTACAGCACCACACGATAGCAATCAAAGCAATCATCATTCCTGAAGCAGACGGAAGGGGTAAAATATTAACAAAGAAGGCGTGATATCCAATAAAGACAATGCGTTATGTGTATGCTGGGCGGATATTTTATTGCTGAAATGCCGCAAAAAAAGGTTTGGAAGGGGAGAAGGCTATTGAGCGGGTTTGGCGCATGGGGTGGCGTGTTTTTGTGCTTTGCACCAGTCTGGTGGGCACATAAACAGCGTAACAGTTTGCATGTGTCGTTTGGGGTGAGTTGTGCTGTATTTGGCACACTTTGAGATGGGAGTAATTAATGAAAAAAACGGTGTCGCGCGGGGGAAGCAATAAGTGAACATTTGCCTCTCATCTATTTTTCATCGGAAGCTGTTTACATCCAATGCCGCGTTGTTTAAAAGGCGATATAGCGATCTGCGTGGGATGCGGGATGCTTGCGCTGCCAGGGTAACGTTTCCCTGGGCTTGAATGAGCAGGCGGATTAAGTATTCTCGTTCAGAGCGCGCGACAAATGTTTCAAACGGTTCAATTTGTCCTCCCGTCATTTGGGAATTTGTTTCCGCTATGTTTTGAGTTTTAACATGATAGGCTTTCCGTAATTTTGCGGGGAGATCATGGGGGTGAATCGTATTGCCTTGAGCGAGGTTGACGGCGTGTTCAATCGCATTACGCAATTCACGGACGTTACCGGGCCAGGTGTGAGCGCGCAAACAGGTCTGCGCTTCGGGTGAGATGGACCGAATGTGGGGAAACTCGGCTGCAAAGTCGCTCAGGAAATATTCGGCAAGCGGGATGATTTCCTCCGGACGTTCGCGCAGGGGGGGCAACGTAATTGGAACAACGTTCAGGCGGTAGTAGAGGTCTTCGCGAAAATGGCCGGCCTTGACTTCCTGTTCCAGATTGCGGTTACTGGCAGCGATGATGCGAATATCTGCCTGCGCTTCTTCATCGCTACCTACAGGTTTGAAGGTACGCTCCTGCAGCAGGCGTAAAATTTTGGATTGGAGGTGTATGGGCATTTCTCCAATTTCATCGAAGAAGACCGTCCCGCCGTTGGAATAAGCGATGAGCCCTTGATGATCGCGTTCTGCCCCGGTGAAAGCGCCTTTTTTATGTCCGAATAACGTGGATTCCAACAATCCTTCCGGGATTGCGGTGCAATCAATGACGGTGATTCTTTTTTCGCTGCGCAAACTGTGTTCGTGTATTGCGCGCGCGATCTGTTCTTTACCGGTACCGCTTTCACCGGAAATCAGAATGTTGGCGTTGGTTGGGGCAATTTGTGCAATTAAACGGAAAATGTCCAACATGGCTGGGCTTTTTCCCAACAAGCCCGAATAGGTGGGAGGATGTTGTAACTGGCGCGCCTGCAACTCATTGATCTTAATCAAGTTTTGATGTTCTAGTGCTCGATGTACCACAGAGCATAGGCTGGCGTTAAGGATGGGTTTGACAAGAAAGTCATATGCACCTAATTTCATGGCTTGGACTGCTTTGTTCACGTCGGCATGCGCAGTTAGAACAACCACGAGAGGCTTCTGTTCCATCTCGCCGATGTATTTTAGCACCTCCATCCCATCCATTTGAGGCATAAGCAGGTCAGTAATTACTAAATCATAAAGGCCGCTCTGAATGGCGACTAACGCTTCCAATCCATTCGATGCTTCCCAGCAGGAATGGCCTTCTGTTTCAAGGGATTTTATGAAATATTGCCGGAGTATCTCTTCGTCATCAACGATGAGAATTCGTCCCGGTAGTGTGGGGGTATGGGGCATTGCGGGAGATTGTTTTTCAGAGGAGGGTAAAGGTCGCCACCTGCTGTTGAGGCACAAGCGATCCGTGAGAGTCATCTTATAGTATGCCTGAATAGTTTATGCAAGTTTTTCGTATATGACAAAGCCTGAATTCAACTTACAAGTGCAACACTTTGCTTTTGTACCACAATCGGTTTTCGTTCGACAAGCGCCTCGTGCGGCGTGAGGTAGCCCCGGGTGCATCTTGAGTTTGTTACCCGTTTTGGGCAAGACTGTTTCCACGTGTGGAAGTTGTGGTTTATCTCGAAAGGACGGGACATACGCTTATCCCCGGTTAGCGTATGTCCCATCCCTTCGGGATGAACGGCAACTACCTTGCTATCGCATGATGTGTCATATAACAAATTCAAGATGCACCCGGTAGCCTATCGCTTTAGCAGCCTGCTTTTTAATGCGACGGCTGAAGCCAATCCGTAAGGATGCTGAAGTGCGCTATTTAATTCGGGGGGTAGGCCTTTCCCCTCCGGACTAAAGCCGGGGGCAAACAGGAGCCTGCTGAAGCAGCCTAAAAAAAATCTTGCAAAACGCTGGGTTGCACCCTTCAAGTGTCATTGATTAATTTTTTTGAAGCAATCAACGGGCAATCTGTGTAATCTGTGGATTGTTGGTTGGGGGCTAAATCTGTGTCATGTGCGGAACTGGTAGTTCTTTCATGTTATCAATCCCCACCGCCCCCCTCTCGCCCACCAGCGCCACCTGGCTCCGACTTCGCAAGCACAAATTTGCGCTCTTGGGTGGTGCATATTTGCTTGTGATGCTTCTGGTCGTACTGATTACTCCCTATATCGCTCCGTATGGTTTTGATCAGCAAGACATTGTATTGGGTGCATCGTCACCATCCGCACACCATTGGCTCGGTACTGACCGATTAGGACGCGACCTGCTCACGCGTATTTTATACGGTGGTCGCATTTCGCTCGCCGTGGGATTCATCGCCACCAGCGTCGCACTTGTGCTCGGCGTCTTCTGGGGTGCGACATCTGGCTATGCAGGCGGACGCACTGACATGCTGATGATGCGTTTTGTTGACTTGCTCTACGCCATGCCCTTCCCTATTTTGGTTATTGTGCTCATGGTCTATTTCGGTCGCAGTTTTATTTTGCTTTTTCTGGCAATTGGCGCGGTGGAATGGCTCACGATGGCGCGTATTGTCCGTGGAGAAATTCTCTCGCTCAAGCACCGCGAGTTTATTGATGCCGCGGTCGGTCTTGGCTACAGCCGCGGGCGTATTTTACTGCGCCACCTTGCGCCCAATACACTCGGGCCGATTATTGTCTACGCCACGCTTACCATTCCGCAGGTCATGCTGCTGGAAGCGTTTCTTAGTTTTCTGGGGCTTGGCATTCAAGCGCCTATGAGCTCGTGGGGACTGCTGATCAACGATGGAGTCGAATTAATGGAAGAATGTCCCTGGTTGTTAGTTTTCCCCAGTGTTGCGTTAACCACGACTTTGTTTGCCTTAAACTTTTTAGGCGATGGCCTGCGCGACGCACTTGATCCGAGAACATCAAAAGAATAACCCTCTTTCAGTGCTGTCCAAAATGCGGGAACCGAAATTCCAGTTGCACGACGCCAGGTTCGAGAACGACCACGGCGCGTGCGACAGGTGTTGCAA
>DNPO01000410.1 GCA_003501375.1 Candidatus Sumerlaeota bacterium
ATCTATTGATATATGAACTCTCTCGAAATAAGAAAGCCACTCCCATGCCCATTCGACCGCTTCAATCCGCCGATTTGAAAAACCTGCTGGCGTGTTTTCAGAGTTTTCCGTTTAAAGCGGGACAACAACGTTTCCAGAAATTGGACGCTAAAAGGTTGAATGAGCGATTTCTTTCGCCGGAAGCGCAACGCCTGGATAAACTTCCCACTGACCGTCCGATGCAATGGGTGGGCCTGAAAAACGATAAACTATGTTGTTATGCTGCGCTGCATCCCGATGCGTGGCATTCGGGAATTTACGGCATAACGTGCGGGCGCATCGCGCCATTTCTCACGCATCTGGCCGATCCCGCCTTGCGCCTTGAATTGCTGGATACTGCATTGGCAGCGGCAGACCGTGAAGGCTTTCACCATCTGAGCGCGCGCATCGATGGTTCGGAATATGCCGCACTCAACGCTTTTGCCGAACGCGGTTTTTATCCAGTGGACTGTTCGGTAAAAATGGCGGGATGGCTTAGCAAAACGCCGCGCTTTGAACCCGTCTCTGCGGCGGGAATGTCCGTGCGTCCGTATCGGGCGGATGATTTGCCGATATTGCAAAAAATTGCCGCTACTGAGCATCCCTACAATCATTACTACAATGATCCGCACCTGCCGCGCGAAGCAACCAGCGAACTGTTTGCCGGATGGGTGGCCAAGTGCTGCAACGGATTGGCTTCCGATGTATTCGTGCTTGATGCCGCAGGGGAGCCGCAAGGGTTTGTCATTTACCTGGAACCGGTGGGGCTGAATCACGACATGGGAACGCGACTGGGAATTCTGGATTTTGTATGCCTAAATCCGAGCGTCCGCGGCGGGGGGTTGGGACGCCGTTTTATCGCGGAGACGTTGCAGGCATTGGGCGGGCGTTTCAATATGGTGGAGTTGCGCACGAGCCAGAACAATTATCCGGCGATGGCTTGTTACATGGATTTGGGAATGCGGATTACTTCCACTGATTTTGTCATGCACGGTGTGCGGTAGTAACTCAGCCCTTGATTAAAAATGAACATTTCAGTTTCAATGGAAATTCCCCAGCGTGGAGGCAGTAATGACGCCTTATTTGCAAGTGGTAACAACAACGGAAACCCAATCTGATGCAGAGCGGATTGCGCGAGCGCTGGTGCGGGAACGGCTGGCAGCCTGCGCGCAAATTTCCGGCCCCATTCTGAGCATCTATTGGTGGCAGGGAAAGATGGAAAGTTCGGAAGAGTGGCGTTGCGTTTTTAAAACCAGCCAGACGCTTTACCCGCAGGTGGAGGATGCCATTCGGGCCGAGCACCCGTATGCCGTGCCGCAAATAGTGGCACTGCCCATTGTTGAAGGAAGCGCCGATTATCTGAACTGGCTGGAACGTGAATTACAAAGTTAGCACCAATCCATATTGAGGGAAATACCCATGTCAAACCGCTTATTTTCAAAAATCATTGTTTCCCTTTGCCTGTTTGTGTTTATCCCCTTGGTTGTCTGGGCTGGGGAATCGTTTAAATTTGTACAACTTACCGATTTGCATATCGGCTGGGGACACGATATGGAACTGTGCAAACAGGCTGCTGCGCAAATCAATAAGTTGGACGAAAAAATAGAATTTGTAGCCATTACGGGTGATCTTTTTGATGCGGGATTTGAATCGCCCAAAGAAAATGACGTAAAAGAATTGACCACCTTTTTGAAGGGTTTCAAAGTGCCTGTTTTTTGTGTGCCGGGAAATCATGATCTTTTTAACAAGATACAGAATACCCAGACCGCCGTTGATAATTTCAAAAAAGTGGTTGGCCCATTCCCGCGCTTTTATGAGTGCAAAGGGTATCGCATGGTGTTCTTTTGTGAACTGCCGCTCGCGCGTCAGGGAGGGCCGATTGCGGAATATGATCCACTCCGTTGGCTGGATGATACGCTCAAGACTCCCCCCGCTGAACCCTCGCTGATATTCATGCACATTCCGTCCATTCCTAAAAATAGCGCCAAACCCAAAGGAGCGGATTGGAAATTAGATAATCTCGCTCCGTGGAGCGCAGTCCTCCACCGATACGATGTGAAAGCAGTTATTTGCGGGCACTACCATATCGATTTACAGGGGGCGGATGGGAACATACCCGTTTTCGTTTCTGCGTCAGTCACGGACAAGAAGGGCGAAAATGCCCAGCCGTCGTTCCGAGTTTACTCGATTGATGCGGATGGGAAAGTTACTTTCAAGACTTATAACATTACAGAGGAAGCACCAGTGCCTGTTGGCACAAAGTGATTGTAATTTTTCCATTTTGTTTTGCATTCAATCGCACAGCAGTCGAACTGTATCCTCATAGTGGGGTTGTATGAATCTGACAACCAGGGCTACATCTCAAAGCAAAGTACGCAAAATACTGGAGAGTGCGCACACAACAACAGATACTGCATTGGTTGTTCCTTTTTCAGCACCAACAGCGCGTTTTAGGGCATTCTTATATTGAAATGCCATATGCGTTTGCTGTTCATCCTGAAAGGATGAGATAACTAGCCGGGGGTAAGCGAAGCGCAACCCCCGGTAAACCACAAAACATAGGCACCCTGAAAGGGTGCGATAAGGTACAAGAATACGCCACTTCATGCGTTTTTTCTATCTTGTCGCACCCTTTCAGGGTGCTTTTTCTCTACCTCCCACCGGGGGTTGCGCTTCGCTTACCCCCGGCTAGTATGTCCCATCCTTTCAGGATGAATTTCAACAGATATTACGGCATTTCAAACTTAACATGCTCTAGGGTATAAAACGTATCGCCCCAATGGTCGCGGAAGCAAGATGCACCCTAACGGTTTCTGGTTTGGGTTTCCTCATTGAATTTTTTCGCTCTATCCTCTACACTCCTTCGCAGTGAAGGAGGGTGGACGCATGGAAGAAAATATCAAAGTAACCTGCCCCTGCTGCGACAGCATACTCATCATTCGCCGACGCGACGGCGCGCTGCTCGAAACGCGCGAGCCCATTGTAGAGGAGAGTTCTGGTGACCGCTTTGAAGACGCGTTTGCCAAGGTCAAAGCGCGTTCCAAAGTAGTGGATGACAAGGTAAGCAGCCTGAAGAAAAAAGAGGCCGAGCGGTTGAAAGGCGCGGAAGATTTTTTCAAACAAGCCCTCGCCCGCGCCAAAGAAGATACTTCTAAGCCCATCAACCCGATGGATCAAGAGTGAAATTACGAATGAAACCTTTAGATACAATTCAAGCGGGACTGGCCTTGCGCGATGCGTTGTTGCAGGCGTCCGCTTGGGAAGAAGTCGAGCCGCTGCTCGAAAAACGCGGCATGCCGCTCAGCGTTGTGCGTGAACGCCTCAAACCGCGCGTGCCGTTCGACCCGCATAATCACACGATGTACTCCGACGGCTTGTTTTCCTGCACGCAACTGGTCTGGTGGTGCAAGGCGGTGGGACTGCGCGGCATCGGCATCACCGACCACGACAATATCCACCCCGAACTGGCGGATGCGATTGACGAAGGCGAGCGCTTGGGCGTGCGCGTCGCGCCGGGCATGGAGTTCACGCTGAACCGCGTGGGGGGGCAAACTTGGAAGGGGCTGGAGTTGAACGTCCACTTCTTTCCGCCCAAGGACTTCGCAACTTTTTTGCGCTCGGAAGATGGCGCGGCGTTTTGCAAACGGTTTGAAGCTGCAAATAAAATGAAAACCGAGCAAGCCTGGGCAACTTTGGAACGCGTGAATGCGCGCTGGATACCGGAGTTGGGTCTCACGCCCATTGCACGCGAAGAATTGTTTGACATGTCGGGCCGGGTCGATCCGGTCTGCCCCAGCACCATCACCGTGCTCGTGATGGAGCGTATGTTCAAGGGACAGCGTAACGACCTGCTGTCGCGCTTTCCCGACACCCGCTCGCTCTACACGCACATGCACACGCACGACCTGATCCCTCCGTTAGAAACAGGGCCGCGCACTATCGACGACTTGGCCGAGATGCTGGATGAACTGCGTAAACACGGCATCCGCTCCGTGGCCACCATCAATCATCCAGAGGAGTGCATGACCAAGGGCAAGATGGTGCTGCCCAGCGGAGCACCAGATCGGGAAGCGTTCCTGCGGCTGTTCACGCTGATTCGTCTGCACGATCCCCTGCGCGTGCCTATTGCATTCCTCGAAACTTACACCGCCCGCAACACACCCACCACGCGCTGGTTCCTTTCCGAGTTGTTAGGCGACTTGGAATCGATGCGGGAACAATACTTTACCAGTATCCCAGAAATCATGCCGATTGCATCCAGCGATTCACATCGCGTTACCGGCTATCTCGACGAAAACAATCAGGTGCAGGGCTGGCCGATGGGTGAGGATTTTATTTTCGGCATTGGCAAAGTAAACACAGAAAACCCGTCGGGTAATGTAGAAATCCCGCTGGACTACCCCGATACAGATACGATTTTGGAAATAATGAATAAGGCTGCGCGGTAAGAGAAGCACCTGTAGAGATAACTAAGCATCATCTGCTATATCCCCGAAAGGTTTCCTTAACATGATGCTTCTCGTTAGACAAATTTTGCCCTGTGCCAAGATGTTTCCACTACCGGTATTTATTCTTTTTTTCGCCCTTTGGGGCACCTTTGGATATTTTTCCAGCAAACAGAATGCGTGGAATGTCAATACGCGTTTGGGTCTGGTATATGCCATCGTAGAACAGGGGACTTTTGCTATTGATGCATACCATGACCAAGGGCATACGAAAACCGGTGATAAAGCCTTTTTCCAGGAACACTTTTACTGCGATAAACCACCGGCACTTTCCTTCGCGGCCGTACCCATGTACACGCTTCTCTGGCAAGTTCACCGCGGTTTATCTCATTTTGGGCCAGTTTCACAAAAACAATGGGTGGATAAAACACGATATATTTTAACCGTTTCCACGGTATCACTGTCCGCTGCATTGTTAGGATGTGTCTTGTTTGCAATTGCAAAATCCTTCGGGCTTTCATGGATTTTGAGTTTTATTTTAAGCACTGGATTTTTATTGGGAACCGTCTTAGCCGAATATTCAGCCACATTCTACGCCTATCTACCCGCTGCGTTATGCAACGCCTGGGCTTACCTTTTGCTCTTAAACGCCCGTCATCACGAAAATAGTTTGACAACGGGCACTCGTCTGTTTTGGGTGGGGTTGTTAATCAGTTTGGCAGGCTATATTGAAATGACATCTGCGTTGGCTGGTATTTTTTTGGGTCTATACGCATTATGGATGATTCGGAAAAAACTTTTCAGTTGTTGGAAACTCATCGCCGGGGGAATGATCCCCGTTAGTTTGTTTTGCTGGTATAATTACGCTTTATTTGGAAGTATCTCTCTTCCATATCGCTACGAATATAACGAGTTCTTCCGCGTGGAGATGGCTAAGGGGTTTCAGGGAATTCATCTTCCACAACTTTCCATCCTGTATTATTTGACCGTTCACCCGTTTAAAGGATTGTTTTTCCACTCTCCATTTTTACTCTTAGTTTTTGCAGGCATTTGGATTGGTCTTTTTCGGCACCGTCGAACAGCAAACTCTTCTGCAGAAAATGCGCCAAAGCAATTGTCTTTTCTTCCAGATATCTTGTTGTCGATTGCTATTATCACAGGCTATTTCTTCTATAATTCCGGTTACTATTCATGGTGGGGGGGCAACTCTATTGGCCCGCGTTTTCTTTGTCCGGCAATCCCTTTCTTTATTTCACCGCTTGCCATTTGGCTAGCAGTGGCAAAGAAAAAAACGAAGGTCTTTTTTTGGATTTTGCTGAGTCTTTCTATTGCGTTTAATGTGATGGTTTTATCTGTACACCCCAACAGTTTAAGCAAAGCCAATCCTCCCGGCCTGTTAGAACCCAAAATCTCGGACAATTTCAAAAGTCCCCTCCTGCATAAAACCATCCCTTATTTTATCAAAGGAAAAGAGATGTTGCCCAATGCTGGCCGTTGTATTGGACTACGCGGGTTAATGTCGTTAAGCCCTCTTTTCCTTATGTGGATAGGGGTTGCGGTTTGGGTGCGTAAATACTATTTAGCCGAGCAAGCAGCCATTGCCACCACGGACAAAGAAGCATAATTGGCTGTTTCATACCTTTTCTTGTATTTAGAAAGCCCCTTTGAATATGCCCTCTACCGAAATAATCTCTCAATTTATTGACCCACGCCGTGAAGACTATTACAACACTGCTGGCATCACCTTGCTGCCGCTGTGCGTAAAGGACGCGCTGAACGCCTATCTGACCGATACCGCCTCCGACTTTCTCGGCGCATACGGCCGCCATCTCGCTCTCACGGACCGCGTTCGCGCTAACCTCGCGACGCTCATGAACGCTGCGCATCCCAACGAGGTTGCTATCACCCACCACACCGCAGAAGGTGCCAACGTCATTGTCAACGGCATACGCTGGAACCCCGGCGACAAAATTCTATCGCTCAACCGCGAGTATCCCTCGACCATTTACCCGTGGATGAACGCGGAAAAACTCCACGGCGTCAAACTGATTCTGTTGGAAGAACAAAACGGACGCGTGGATGAGCAGGTCATTATCGACGCTCTGCGCACGCACCGTCCTCGACTCTTTGCGCTCAGCGCGGTGGAGTGGAACTCTGGTTATCGCTTTGATCTGGAATCTATCGGACGCGCCTGCGAGGAACTGGACATCTTCTTCTTTGTGGATGCCGCGCAAGCGCTCGGATTTACCGAGGTGGATGTGCAAAAGTGTCGCATCAAGGCAATGGCGGGTTCCGCCTGGAAATGGCTCTTTGGCCCACCCGGCCAGGGCTATTTGTACCTGCGACAGGACTTGCTCGAAACCATCACGCCGGTTTTCGTCGGCAGTTGTTCCGTGCCGAATCCCTCCGACTTCAGCCATTATCAATTTGAATTCAAACCCGACTCCCGCCGCTTTGAATACTCAACCGCCAGCCTCTCCAACATTGTTTGGTTTGATGCCGCGTTGCGTTTCCTCCTGGGTATTCCGCGCGCCGATTTACACGAACATGTTTTTGGGCTTCAGGATTACGCGCTGGAACAATTAAAAAGTATCGGCTGCAAAGTGCGCGGCGACCGTCCGCGCGAACAACGCTCTGGCATTATGGCGTTCCAGCATCCGACGATTGATTCACAAACGCTGGTCAAGCGTCTTCTCCAGGAAGCCGGTATTTTTGCACAAGAACGCGACCAGTTTGTTCGCCTCGCGTTCCACGTCTACAATACGCGTGCGGGCATTGATCGGTTGTTAGAAAAACTATAAAAAGATGAATGTTCTGAAAAATTACGTGGACTTGTTTCCGCGATTTTCCACTTTTTTACAGATCCCGTTGCATTATTCAGGGTAATTTGGTAAGACTGGCAACCAGTATTGTATTGCCGGGTCTGGTCAAGACGCGCGCGCCAAATTTTAATCTCATTCCCTCAGGAGAAGACTCCATGTCACTTGAACAAGTTTTTCTGGATACCCCCCACCGCCGCTATAATCCGCTGACCGAAGAATGGTTGTTGGTCGCTCCGCACCGCGCAAAACGCC
>DNPO01000320.1 GCA_003501375.1 Candidatus Sumerlaeota bacterium
ACTCACCCAGCAGGTTGGTGTAGCCGTTGTTCAACACCTGATCCTTCACGTAGCTGCGCCAGCCGCATTCGGGGTTCCAAAAACTCTTGGGGATGAAACCGAGGTACTTCTCGTAAATGTCATTGGAGAAACGGATGGACCAGTTGCCGTCTTCCTCGGGAAAGTTGGGCAGCATGGGGTGCGCATAGGGCGATCCCATGAATTCGCACTGACCGGAGGCAATGGCGGCCTTGAGTTTTTCGAGCACGTCGGGGGTCTTGATGGCCATTTGTTCAATGGTGTAGCCCGACGCTTCAAAGACGTATTTGTCCTTGGGGCAACGCTTGCGCATGACGTCAAAAATCAATTCGTAACTGGCGCGGATAACGAACTCATAACGACGTTCCGGTAGATAGGCATAGTTGAGGTTTGCGTGAAAAATTGTGATGTACTTCATAGTGTGGAGACCTTCTCCTTTGTGTGATGGCCCTGCTATGTTTGAACTACACAATAAAAAAACAGACAACATTTTTTCATCACGAAGGCATGAAACAAAGACTTCAAAACTTTCCTTAACATGGATGAGCAGGATTTACAGGATAAAAATCCTGTAAATCCTGTTTATCCCTGTTCTATTTTGTTTTGTAGTTCTCCATGCTTCCGCGCTCTGTGGCGAAATATCTTTCGCACAGACGTTCTATTTATCAAAGAACGACAAATCCCACTTGTCCCACCAGGCGATTTTTATCCCCGGCGCGGTGTTGATTTCCTCAAACGCAATTGGCAGCCACACGTAACGCCCGTCAATTGCGTTTTCTGGGTTCCAAATATCCGCCATGAAAATAAAGGCGTCCTGCTTTCCTGCAACCGGTAACACATACGTGCTCTGCCCGCCAAATGTTAAATCTGCGCCTTCACCCACACAGGGATTCCCCACTTCCATCCACGGCCCCCAGATGGAATTCGCCACGGAGTAACGCGCTGTGTTAGGCGCCCAGCCCGTGCAGCCGGATGCGATCCAATAATACTTCCCCTGGCGTTTGAAAATGGCCGGAGCCTCCATCCACCGCGCAACAAAAGCGCGCATGTACTTGCCTGTGTGGCCCTGATAATCGTCCGTCAATTCGGCAATGTGCGCCGTACTGTTGGATTCTGACGAATAGATGTGATACGCCTTGCCATCGTCATCCACAAACAGCGTCATGTCACGCGCCATTTGCCCGGCGCTGAAATTCTTACCCAGTAAGTTAATTTCATCGGGGTGTGCAGGCAAACCACCCCCACAAAATTCCGTTTCCTGCACTTCCGGGCACACCGCTTCTTTGTGGCAATCCAACACGTTCATGGGCCATTTGCCCGCGTTGGGTTGTACGCTGCGGACATATTGATAGGGGCCTGCGGGCGTATCACTTATCGCGATGCCGCTGCACGAAGTGGAGCCGTAGCCACCGGTGGATTTGAGTTCGAGGTGGAACCACATAACAAACTTGTTCGTCTTTGCGTTGTAGATCACCTTGGGGCGCTCAATGATACAGCCCGCAGCAATGTCATGCGCCGGATCATCCTGCACCACCGAAAGCGCAATGCCTTCATCTGTCCAATTATAAAGATCGTTTGAACTATAAACATGCACCCCCACGTGCGCGAAGTTACCCGCTTCACCCTCGGTTTTGTGCTCGCCAAACCAATAGTACACGCCGCGATGCAGCAGGACACCGCCACCGTGTGCGTTAATGTGTACCCCGTTATTATCCGGCCAAATTGCACCGGGAACAAATGTATTTGCCATTCTAAATATGTTCACCTTCCTATTTTTTAAATCGCGAATTTTTTATGCCAACTGCGGTTCAATTTCAATGACGGTAAATCCATCCGTTGCGGGATTTTTTGTGCGCCAGATCAATTGCTCCACCGCCCGCCTGCCGATAGATTCCCCGCGGATATCAATCGAAGCGGGCAGCGGGTCTAACCCAGCCAACAGGGAAATTTCATGGTTGCAAGAAACGACTTCCACATCGCTTCCCAGATGGATTCCCATCTTTTTCAAAATCGGGTACATCTTGGCCGTCAATGCGTCGCAGGTGACAAACAATCCGGTTGGTTTTTGTTGGCTTTGGAAAAGTTCAATCAAGTTTTGCTCAATGATCTCGTCACCCTGCGTTCCCAGATCGAGCAAATCGTCGCCCCCCAGAAAATCCAGATAAACATCCTGCGCCATCGCTCCTGCCTGTTGGGCAAAAGCATGAAACCCTCGCGCTCGATCCCACAAATTTATCTGAAAAGTCGCTGGCGCAAGATAGGCGATGGAGTGGTGCTGTTTGGAGATCAGATATTGAGATGCCATTTGTCCGATGCGGAAATTATTAGCGCGTACCCGGTCGCCGGGCAGGCGCTCTTCCTGACCGCTCATCAAATAGACAACCGGATAAGGGCGCAGGGCTTCCACAATCTCGTCTGGTAAACCATTCAAATGCGGCCATACGACGACGCCGTCGACCTGTCCCTTTGTCACCATCGGCGGCAGCAAGGTACGATCCGCGCTGAGCGATCCCTGAACCATGCTCAGCCCCCGTTCAGCCAACGCCGATTCCACTCCATGAAATACCAGTCCCGCAATGGGGGAACTCATGACAATGGGCAAATCTTTTCCATGAACAAGCAGGGCAACCACCCCATGCTTCAGGGGCGTGTCTTCCACGCGCTTACGTCCCCGACGCAAAGCCGGTGGTTTGGGCACGTAGCCAACCTCGCGCATGATCTTTCTAATCTTCAGAACGGTTTCTGGCGAAACGTTGCGTTCGTTATTAATAACTCTCCCAACCGTGGTGGGAGAAACGCCGGCCAACGCCGCTACTTTTCCTATCGACATGAAAGCGAACTCTTCTTTCCTGGGAGAGAAGGCATTTTTGCTGGAGCATGCCTCACCAACTTCATCCTATCGGAAGTTGGCCCGAGAATCAACCATAATATACCGTGATAAAGTGTTTTTACGAAGATTAATTGTATAAAAAATCATTATTTTGATAGCGTTTTACTGTTTTCTCATAAAAAAAACACCCCATCCCTGCAAATTACAGGAATGGGGGTGTGATATTTCACGGGAATAATTGTTTAAAATTACGTTGTTCGGCGTGTCCCCGTCCAAGTACGCCCACGCAAGGCCGCCAGTTTCCAAATGGATGCCAGGATTTGTGCGACGGCCTTGAAGAGAGCAGGGGGCACGGCTTGACCGATTTTGACCTCTTTATAAAGCGCTCGCGCCACCGGGGGGTTTTCCACAATGGGAATTCCGGATTTTTCCGCAATTTCACGGATTTTAAACGCGATAAAATTCTGCCCCTTGGCTACTACAATGGGAGCAGCGTCGTTCTCGGGATCGTAACGCAGCGCCACGGCATAGTGTGTCGGGTTAGTGATCACCACATCACTCTTGGGGACGTCGTGCATCATGCGCTTGCGTGCAATTTCCATCTGGATACTGCGCATGCGCTGCTTGAGAATTGGATCGCCCTGCTGCTCCCGAGCCTCTTCCTTTTGTTCCTGGTGCGTCATGCGCAATTGCTTATAATATTGCCAGCGTTGGAACGTATAATCCGCACCGGAAAAGAAAAGCAAAACGATGCAGGTACGAAAACCGAGGCGCAATCCGATGTCTAACATGAGTTGCAGCCCTTGCATGGGTGTTGCGCCCGGTAGGCTGACCATTTGCGGCAGGGCTTTGCTGACCGTCGTCCACGCCATAATGCTGAAAATGCAAATTTTAAGGAGAGACTTCAAGCCCTCTACATACTGCTTAAGGCTGAAAATACGCTTCAGTCCCTCGACCGGATTCAAACGATCCCACTTGGGTTCAAATGGGTCTTTCAAAACGCGAATGCCGATTTGTCCTAATTCCGACGCAACCCCGGCCGCAAAAACCAGTCCCAATAAGGGTAAAAGGAGCATTGCAATGTGTTGAACCGCCAAAAAAAACAAATTGGGCATGTTGGTTTCGTTCAAATTGAGAAATTGGTCGAATCGTAAGAACGCCTTGCCCATGTTGAGAATATGCAGTATGAAGTATTCTTCACCCAGCCACAGGAAAAGGAGGGCGGCGAGAAAAACGGAAACCGTGGAAATCTCTTTGCTGCGCGGGAAATTGCCTTTTTCCCGTGCCTCATTGAGTTTTTTTTCCGAAGGCTCTAGGGTCCGTTCTTGACCACTGTCTTCCGCCATCACACACCACCTTTTGGAATTACAAATGAGGAATTAGGAATTACGAATGAAAACCCTACGCGACGTTGTTGTTTTTATTGTCGTGGTTGACTTCATCATTCGTAATTGCTACTTCGTCATTATCCTCAGTACTTCTTCCAAGTCCTTCCCCATCCCAGCCAACATCCAGAGCATAAACCGCGCCATCAGCCCCAGTATGGCCATTAACAGCAAAAAACCGGTAAAGATACGAATCGGAAAACTTTCCATGAACACATTGATCTGTGGCACGGCCTTCGCCACCATCGCCATTGCCGCGTTCGTGACAAAAACCACCGCCACAATTGGCAGACTCAACTGAACTGCGTACAAAAACATATTGGCGGCTCGTGCAGTAAAAAAATCGTGCAGACCGGTTGAGTATCCGATAAAACCGGGCGGGGCCTGGTCGAACGAGTGCGCTAATGCACTAAAAAAAACATAGTGACCGTTGGTAGTGAAAAGCAAGAGCAGCCCGAATAAATACATCAACTGTGCCAATACTGGCAACTGCCCGGTTTGTGACGGATCCATCATCTGCGCCATCCCGAATCCGATTTGTTCCCCGATGATCTGCCCAGCAAACTGGAACGCGGCGTAAACGAGACGCGCCACCAGACCAAACGCCATTCCCAACAATGCTTCGGGCAGTAGCAGCACCATCAGGCCTGATATGGTCTGAGGAATTTGTATCAGATGCGTTTGGATTAACAAGGGAGCAAAGACAAACGCAACAGAGGTTGACAAGAGGAGCCGAAACCGCAAGGCCAAAAAGGCTTCCCCAAATATCGGCATAAACCCAAAGAAAAACATCACGCGCAACAGCACGATGACAAAAACAAGGATGGGTTCGACGGGAATGGAAAACATGGCAAGGCCTTTTTTATTTGATAAATTCTGGGATCGCCTTAAACATTCCCTCGGTAAAATGCACGCCCATGTTCAGCATCCAGGCAAAAAACAGCATGAGCGACAGCATGACCGCCAGCATTTTTGGCACAAATACTAACGTTTGTTCCTGAATGGAGGTCACGCTCTGGATGACCGAAATGATAACGCCCACCACCAACGCCGACAACAAGGATGGCATGGCCAGATAAAGCGAGACCTTAAACGATTCCTGCATAATATCAATAACCATTTGGGGAGACATAGCTCACCTCCAAGCGCGTCGTTTAGAAACTTCTTACCAACGATCCGATTATCAGATTCCATCCATCGACCAACACAAACAGCAGTATCTTGAACGGCAACGAAATGACTACGGGGGGCAACATCATCATACCCATGGAAAGCAAGAT
>DNPO01000067.1 GCA_003501375.1 Candidatus Sumerlaeota bacterium
GCCGACCACGACGCACCAGCGGGTGATTGGACGATTGTTTAATTACATATCACGTTTCTTGGACGGAAAGCGCTGCGAGGTTTTTATTGCACCATTTGACGTGCGTTTTTGCGAACCCGGCACGCCGGATGAAGAGGTGCGTGATATTTTACAGCCGGATATTGTTGTTGTGTGCGACCCAAAGAAAATTGATGAACGCGGTTGCAAGGGCGCTCCGGATTTTATCGTGGAGATCACGTCACCTTCCACCTCGGCGCGGGATAAAACGGTCAAACTTGGGGTATATGAAAAATATGGGGTGCGGGAATATTGGATTGTGGATCTGCCAGCCAACACATTGAGCGTTTATCTTTTCGATGCGGCGACCAAGCGGTATGCTCCGCCGTTAGTTCTGGAAATGCAGGGGAAGCGTGCAGTGGCAGCATTGCCTGGATTGGAAATCGATTTGAGCAACGTTTTGCCTCGGACGCAGGTGG
The DNA here is from genome assembly GCA_003501375.1 of Candidatus Sumerlaeota bacterium. Taxonomy (GTDB): domain Bacteria; phylum Sumerlaeota; class Sumerlaeia; order UBA8349; family UBA8349; genus UBA8349. Next base: position 477 of record DNPO01000067.1, read on the forward strand.
GAGAGTAAATATGGCGCAATCAGTGCAACACGAAAATCAAAAATATACCTATGCCGACTATTTGACGTGGCCGGAGGATGAGCGTTGGGAATTGATCGACGGTGAGCCGTACTGCATGTCCCCGGCACCAACGCCTCGGCACCAGATAATCTTGGTCAGTTTGGTCTTGCAAGTGGGAAACTTTCTGAAGGGGAAGCCTTGCCAACTTTTTCCGGCCCCTTTTGATGTGCGATTTGTTGAGCGCGACTTGTCAGATCAGGAAACGCTGACCGTGGTGCAGCCAGATATTTCCGTGATTTGCGATCCGCAAAAAATTGATGAGCGGGGCTGCAAGGGCGCACCGGATTTTATTGTGGAAATCGTTTCGCCTTCATCCGTGCAGCGGGACCTGATAAAGAAGACCGCACTCTATGAAAAGTACGGGGTGCGGGAGTACTGGGTGATCCACCCGGTGGATCAAATTTTGACAGTTTATGTGCAGGACGAAGCGACGCAAAAGTTTGGAGCAGCGCATTTGCAGGTGACGCAAGGTCGACGCGCGGTTGCCACGTTGCCGGGCTTGGAAATTAATTTAGATGAAGTAATGGGCGCGTCTGCGCAAAATGATGGCACGCAAGGAGCGGTATCATGAAACGGAAGGTGTTGGTAAGTTTTGCGGTAATTTCTCTTTTGGCAATTGCATTGCCGAGCGTTTGCTTGGCGCGTCATCCGCATTGGGGATGGGGCGTTGGCGTTTCGGTTGGGCCGGGGTATTATTATCCCGAGCCGTATCCGTATGTGGGCATTGGGGTTGCACCCGGGATGGTTTGGGGGCCGGACTATTATGTTGTGGCGGAGCCTGCACCGATTGTGGTTGCGCCTCCCGTTCCGTTGGTTGTGGTGCGTGAAAACCCGGTGGTTTATTCCACAACCGTTGTCGCTGCCCCTCCGGTTGCGGTGGTGAGAAAAACGATCACTGCGCCGCCGTTGCAGCCGATTGCCCCGCCTGTGCCTGTTGCAGCATCCAGTGCGTTATCGCTTCCGAGCGATCCGACGTTGGCAAAGGGTACAGTGGCCCCCGACACGTTTTCACTGGATATTGTAGAGGTTGGCGACTTGCGTAGTCTGGGCGGGCAAATCCGCGCGCCGTTCACGCGGGCGTTCGTTAACGCTGGATTTAAGATCAATACCGATCAGACCAAGTGGACGCAGTACCAGGTACGGGTAGAGGTAAAGTCTACCATTCAGCCGGTGGATTCCAACGGAGTGCGTCACGACGCGATGACTTTGCAATTGAGCACGCGCATTGTCGATTCGCGCACGGGGCAAACCATGACGCTGTCGAATCAGACGCCTTTCCAGCAAACGATTGTCAACCCGACGTTGTTGCGCGATGAGGCGTTGAGATATCTGAACACCGCAGCGGCGGATGCGATAAAGAAGATTCAAAAGTAATTTGTTTTAACCATTCCCAGGAAGGAAACTCCCACTCCATTATGTCGTCTCCCACTCTTGTTGTTATGGCCGCAGGCATCGGCAGCCGCTTCGGCGGACTCAAACAAATCGAACCGGTTGGCCCGTCCGGCGAGACCATTATTGACTATTCCATTTACGACGCAATTCGTGCGGGCTTTAAAAAAGTGGTTTTCATCATCCGCAAGGATATTGAGGAAGCGTTCAAGGAAGCCATCGGTCGGCGTTTTGAAAACAAAATTGACGTGCGGTATGTCTTTCAGGAATTGGACAAATTGCCCGCTGGTTTCACCGTCCCCGAGGGGCGCAAGAAACCGTGGGGTACTGGGCAGGCGGTGTTGATGGCGGCTGAGGAAGTGAACGAGCCGTTTGCGGTGATCAATGGAGACGACTTTTACGGCTCGAAGTCGATGCAACTGTTGGCGGAATATCTGGGTAGTGTGAGCGCGTCGAGTGGTAAACTGCGCGAATGTGCGATGGTTGGATTTTTGTTGCGTCAAACGTTGTCTGAGTTCGGGCATGTGGCGCGTGGGGTTTGCAGCGCCGATGCGAACGGGTTTCTTGCCAACATTGTGGAGCGGACCAAGATTATGAAGGAAGGCAACGGCGCACGTTTTACGGATGAGCATGGCGCGGAGAAAATGCTAACCCGTGATGAAGGAG